>DCHC01000020.1 GCA_002314755.1 Faecalibacterium sp. UBA1762
AGAATTTCGCATTCTTCCACATTGTTGTGGCAGATTCACGCTCACCCCGTGATGGTCGTTACATCGAGCAGATCGGTTCCTACAACCCCAACACCAACCCTGCAACTATCGTTCTCAACTTCGAGAAGGCTCTTGCTTGGGTGAAGGTCGGTGCAGAACCCACTCTCACCGCTCGCCGCATCCTCTCTTATGAGGGCGTTCTCCTTCGCCACCACCTCGACGGCGGTGTCGCAAAGGGTGCTCTCACACAGGAGCAGGCCGATGCCAAGTTCAACGACTGGAAAGCTCAGCAGGCCGCAAAGATTGAAGCCAAGAAGACTGGCGTGAAGAACGCTGCCATCGAGGCAAAGAAGGCTGCCAAGGCTGAGGAAACCAAGGTAAATGCCGCCCGTGCGGAGGCCATCGCCAAGAAGGCCGCCGAGCTCGCTGCAGCTCAGGCTGCACAGGCTGCCGAGGCTGCTGCCGCAGAGGAAGCTCCCGCAGAGGAGGCCGCTGCTGCTGAGGAAGCTCCCGCAGAGGCATAATGCTCCAGATTGCCAAGGTCCTCAAGTCCAACGGCACCGATGGAGACATTCTCATTGGATTGTTCGACATCGACATAGAGCAAATCGACACCAAGGAACCGGTATTCATTGAATTCGATGGATTGCCGGTTCCATTTTTCTTTGAATCCCTCAAGCCAAAAGGCAACAACAAGGCGATAGCGCACATCACCGACGTTGACAATCTCGAAGATGCCGAAGAGATAGTGGGAAGGGCAGTCTTCGCCGACTACTTCGAAGAAGAAGAAACTGAAGACGACTTCACCGGCTGGACAGTTTTCGACGGCAAGTGCAAGATAGGAGTCGTGACCGGCCTCGAACCAATCCCTGGCAATCCCTGCCTCGATGTGGACGTGAACGGCTCGGAGGTCCTGATACCTCTTCATGAAGACTTCGTGGTCAGCATTGACGAGAAATCAAAGACCCTTGTCCTCAATCTGCCGGAGGGACTGGTTTCATAAGGAAAAAGTCTTTTCCCTGTCGAGGAAGCGGTATCCCGCCGCTTCGGAAATGTGTCTGGGCTGAAGCTCGGGCACGTTCCGTCCTGTAGCAGCACTCTCGAGGTCGGCGATGGTGCGGGCCACCCGGATAATACGGAAATACGCCCTCATAGACAGGTTCATCTTCTCCATAATCTGCCCGAGAGTATCGCGGCAGGCCTGGTTGAGGCGGCAGTATTTCTCAATCTGCCGGTTGCTCATCTCGGCATTTGTCATTGTCGGCAGCCCCTCTGCCCTGTCCGGGGCGAAGCGCATTTTCTGAATGATTCTGGCCTTCAGCACCCTTGCCGCTACCGCTTCGCTGCTTTCCGACTTGCCGGACTTCAGGATGCGGTCCGAACTGACCCGGCGCAAAAACAGATGAATATCAATCCGGTCCATAATGGGGCCTGACAGCCGTGAGATGTAATTCAGGCGCTGGGCCGGAGTACAGGTACAGCGGTCACTATCGCCCCAATAACCACAGGGGCAGGGATTGGATGCTGCCACGAGCATGAACGAAGCCGGATACTCCAACTTGCACTTAAGTCGTGAAATCGTCACCTTCCTGTCTTCGAGAGGAGCCCTCAGCATTTCTATCACGCTGCGTGGCATCTGAGCCATCTCGTCCACGAACAGCACCCCATTGTGTGCGAGTGTCACCTCGCCGGGACTGATGTTGTCCCCTCCGCCTCCACCGACAATCGCCGTAGCGGAAGCGGTGCAGTGAGGAGCCCTGAACGGACGCTCCTTCATCAATCCGCAGTCCGGATCGTGCTTGCCGCATATGGAGTATATCTTGCTGGTGACAAGAGATTCTTCGGCAGTCATAGGTGGGAGGATCCCTGCCATTGCCTTGGCGAGCGAACTTTTTCCCGAGCCCGGGCTGCCCAGGAGAATGACGTTGTGGTTGCCAGCTGCGGCGATTTCCATCCCGCGTTTCGCCCCTTCCTGCCCGATGATATCAGAAAAATCGATGATGTCCGACTGCTTCTGTTCACGATGCTTCTGCCTTTGCAGTTTCCTGTAGAGTTGGGAATTGCACACCAGCAGGTCCGACGGGTCCTCCTTCTCCTCAAGGATCTTCACAACTTCATCCAACGTGCTCACACTGAACACGTTGATATCCTTGAATTCGGTGGCCTCGAGTGCGGACTGCTCCGGCAGTATTATGCCGGAAAGACCTTCCGACCTGGCCAGTTCCGCATATGGTAGCGCCCCCGGGACGGGCCTCACGCTGCCGTTCAGTCCGAGTTCTCCCATCACCATATATTTTTCCAGACCCAAAAGGTCCCGCTGCCCCGAAGCGGCTATGATGCCCAGAGCAATCGGGACATCGTATCCGCTCCCGCTCTTGTGAAGGTCGGCCGGAGCCAGATTTACAACTATTCTCTTGCCAGGGACGCGGTAGCCGAGCGACTCAAGGGCTGTGGTGGTGCGCAGGAGGCTCTCCTTGACTGCGATATCTGCCAGTCCCACGAGATGGATTCCGATGCCGTTGTTCACATCCACTTCTACGGTCACCTTCACTGCTTCTATCCCTATGCACTTGGCACTGATGATTCTTATCAACATAATCCTATTCTTTATTATCTTTGCGTTCAAAATGAAACATTCAATCCAAATCAAAAGCCTTGACGGGCTCGAAACTGCCGCCCGCGAATTCCTGAAGCAGATCGGCAATCATAAAATCATCGCTCTCTATGGTAGGATGGGCGCCGGCAAGACAACATTCACCACAGCTGTGAGCAAGGTTCTCGGAGTGAACGAAGATGCCGTAAGTTCCCCCACGTTCGCCATTGTCAACGAGTATCGCACTGCCACTGGAGAACCGATGTTCCATTTCGACTTCTACCGGATTGAGTCAATCCGTGAGGCTCTCGACATAGGATTCTATGACTATATCGACAGCGGTTACCTCTGCATTATGGAATGGCCGGAGAATATCGGGGATATCCTGCCCGAGGAAACGCTCAAGGTAGCCGTAGAGGTTGGTGACGGTGATGCCAGGACAATCAGTTGGGAGGACTGAGCAGGACTTCCACTCCCGTAATATATCCATTCATATCGAGTTCAGTATCTTTGCCGTTAATGCGAAGCAGAGGCTTCCCGGTGTCGCTTTTGGGCGAGAGTCCGACATACAGGACCCCATCCGCCCAGCCCATACATGACCTGGAAAAGTAATGGTATCCGTCATAATACGCTGGAGAGACAACTGCCGTCCCGCAGTCTGTATATAGGTGATAATCTCCTGGAGGATAGGTCGTTATTTCTTTTGTGTCAAGGTTCATGGCAATGAAGCTTTTACCTGCCGCAGTCCCGTTCCTTTTGTTCACGTTCCCAAGCGCAAAAGCCTTTCCCTCCACGTTGAATAATATGCACTCCTCCCAATTGTAGGTGGTTCCGATAAGTGAAGTGGCGTTGCCGTCATAGTAGTAAAACCCGATGTCCGATGTTCGCCTTACGCCCAGAAGACGCCCTCCGATGACTCTGATGTCATCGTAGGAAGTTCCCAGAAGGGTGCTGTCCCGCCCGTTTTTCACGATGTGCGAATAACGGTTGCCGCCTTCGTCAACGTTGTAGGCGAACCAGACGGCTTCGGAGTCTTCGTACAGGGCGCCGGTCCCGGGGTATGAGGAGTCGGCGAAAGAACCCAGCACCGTCCCTTTCATGCTTTCGAAGACAATGACCCCGTTCCTGCGTAAGCAGAAACCTTTGCCGGAGCGGTGCATGCCGAGCGTCCAGATGCTGTCCTGTTTTTTGACAAGTCCCAGAAGGAATTCCCTGTCATCGAATGTGAGGATGGTCTCGCCATCCATTTTGATGAAGGTGCTGGAGGCCGAAGAGAATTCAGTGAACAGGTGGCCATTGATAAGGTGATGCGTGTCAGGGTCTGTGCTTGCACATTCGTTGTATCCTGTCGGTATCGAGAATTCCTCCACCACGTTCTTGAACAGCACAATCTCTCCTCGCGCGATTCCGAGTCCGGTGTCCCGCTGCCAGTCATATTCTCCCGGTGTCCGCACGCCGCATATATACAGAATGGTGTCGGGAGGAATGGATGGTGTCGTCTTGCCGTTGCCATTATCTTCGTCATAGTGAGACGGAAAGTCGGGAGATATAACCTGAGACCGCGGGCGGTTGAGGGGGTAATCCCAACCGACCGGGTCGCAGGCGGCCGATATGACACAGGCCAGAACCAAATAATAACAAACTTTTTCTCTCATAAGAAACTGACCGCAAGGAACGAAAAAACCACCGGAATGACGTGGTCAAACAGGTGGTTTGAAAAAAGAATATATGTTTTATAGGTTAAATAGCCTTAGAGGTTGAATCTGAGACCGGCATTGAAGTTCATCATCAGCGGACGTTCCGTTCGGATGCTCTTTGGCTGCGAGCAGTAGAAGTAATAGTTCACGCCCGGATCGAGGTATAGGCCGAGTTGGTCCGTGAGACGGAATTGCACGCCTATACCTGCCCCAATCGAGAACTGCGGGTTTGGCACGCGGATGTGCTGAACTCTTGTCTCGCCTCCGGCTGTAGGACGGAAGTCCAACCTGTTGGACACGCACAATTCGCCTTCGAAGCCTCCGTAGGCATAGAACTTGATTGCCTGGTTGTCGACGACATCATAGAATACCCGGACAGGAATACCAATATAGTGGATATTGTTGCGGACACTCCCTGTCTCCGGGAAATAGGAACCTGCTGCTGTGAACGTGCCGTCGAATGTCCTGGTCAGGAGGGAATAGTCAATGCCCGTGCCGATATATAGCCTTGGGATAATGTTGAAGCGGATTCCGACTCCGATGGTGAAAGGAATGCCGTAGCTGGAGTTACTGGTCTCCGTGATGACGTCGGTGGATGGAGCGATTGGTGAGCCGCTGCTCATCGACGATGAACCGAGCCCCCTGGAACCGTTTCCTCCTACTGAGCCGTTGAATGTCAATTGCGCTTTCCTGGCATTTTCCATCCTGTGCTGCTCCATCTCAATTGCGGCGAAAGGATCGGCCTGAGGTTCTTCAGTAACATACTGCTTTTCAACAGCGGTCGCAGACTCTTCGGCTGTTGCCGGTTCATCAACGACTGCCTGTCCTTCGGGAATCGCGGGCTCTGCCACTGTTACCAGCGCATCTTCCGAAGGGGTCACGGCAATTACTGCTGCTGCCTTTCTGACTTCGGGAATCCTGGCTTCTGCAACCAGGCTGGGCCCGTTCCCTTCGAAGGTGCCGGCTTCCGACTGCACGAACTCCACATTCTCCACGGCTTCTGCAATCTGTGAAGGTGCCGCCACTTCACGGCTCCTGTCGGATGTGCCAATGAAGAATATGCCGGTGGCAAGCGCAGCGAAGGCAAGTCCTATGCCGGCCCATCTCCACACGGGGGAGGAGGTTGGAGCGGCTGCAGCGTCGAGACGCGACGACACGGATGACCACACTCGTGAAGGAACTTCTTCCTCCGCGTCGTGCATGATAGCCTTTATTTGTTTGTCGTCAAGCATCTCAATACTTTTCTTTTATCTTGTTTTGCAGCATTGTCCTCGCTCTTTGCAATTGCGAGCGGGATGTGTTCTCAGTTATGCCGAGAGCCTCACCTATCTCCTTGTGGTTGTAGCCTTCAATCACATACATGTTGAAGACCGTCCTGAACCCGGGTGGCAGCGTAGATATCATGCTGAGCAATTCCCCGTATCCTATCTGCTGGGTCGGAGACGGGTCATCAGCCCTGACGTTCCATGCGGCATTCACGTCTTCGCTCTGCCGCAGGATGTCCTTACGCCGCAAGGACATCAATGCCGTATTGACAAAGATCTTTCGCGCCCAGCCCTCGAACGACCCTTCGCCGGTGTAGGTGTCGAGCTTTGAAAAAAGCGTCACGAACCCGTCCTGAAGCACGTCTTCAGCCGAATCCCTGTCTCCCATGTATCGCAGACACACCGCGAACATCTTGCCGGACAGGCTGTCGAATATGGCTTTTTGCGCACGTCTGTCTCCCTTGGCGGCATCGGCCACCTGGGAGGAAACGTCAGTATTAAGATGCTTTTTGTTCCCAAAAAGTTGCATCTTCAACAGTATTATTGCGTAAAATTAGCAAAAAGTCTGTCAAAAAGCACTATTTTTGTAGGTAAACAAAGCCTATGCGCAGACTTTTTTCAATCATTCCGGCAGTATTCTTCTGCTTTTCCCTTTCCGCCCAGACACTGAACGAAAAAACGGCTGTGGAGAACGGCCTGATTGATGTTGTCAAGAAGATGACACTCGGACAAGAACCATCTTCCATCAAGTCTGACCTGCTCAAGCTCGCTGCAAAAGACAGCACGGATGATGCCGTCCGGTACTACCTCGCAATCTGCGAGTTGTCGCTCGGTGACGTGCCCGCCGCAGAGGTGGCCATTTCGAAGGCCTGCGCCCTCGATCCCTCGAACGACGACTATCAGGAGATGCTGGCCAGGATATATGCCGGCACCAACCGTGCCCAGAAAGCATCTGACATCTATCTTTCCCTGCTTGAGTCAAAACCCGGCAAATATCGCGGCGCCCTGACTCTCACGATGCTGGCAGAGAAATATATGTACCAGCGCCAGGATTCTCTTGCTCTCGCCAATTACGAAGCAGCCCTCGAATACGATCCGGAATATGCTCCGGCCATTCTTGGCAAGGCTGAAATATTCAGGATGAGCGGCAATCTGGCCGCATACTTCTCGCAGATACGCTCCTATACGTCCAATCCGCTGACCGATTCCTACACCAAGTGCAGTTATCTGGACGAGCTGACAAAACATATCGATGGCAGGACCTATCAGGTGTGGCACTCGCAGCTGGATTCGCTCATCAACGACTGCGTGGTCACACACCCGGAAGACAGCAGCGCCCTCAAGCTGGCTGGGAGATGGTTCTACGGTACAGGGGACAAGGCTCGCGGGGAGAAGCTTTTTGCTGATTTCCTGAGGCTTTATCCCGAATGCCCGGAGGCTCATTTCATCAATCTTTCGCTTCTTCAGGAGAAAGGAGACACGGAGGGAATGATCAGGGAATGTGAGCAGCTTCTCGCCATTGCCGGAGACGACAGGGAGCAAAAACTCTCTGCCCTCATCATAATGGGAGACTGCTATTACAAGATAGGCGATATCAAATCTGCCTTTGCCTGCTACGAAAAAGCCCTCAAGATAGACCCGAACGACCTGTCCGTGCTCAACAACTATGCATACTTCCTCTGCCTCGAGGGCAAGAAACTCTCCAAGGCTGAGAAAATGAGCAAGGTGGCGGTGGAGAAGGAGCCGGACAATGCTACATATCTGGACACCTACGGCTGGATCCTGCACCTCCGAGGCAAGAACAAGGAGGCGAAGCCATACTTCAAGCATGCGATGCTCTATGGCGGCAAGGAGAACAAGGAGGTCCTATTCCATTATGCCGCAGTCCTGGAAGCATTGGGAGAGAAGGAACTTTCTTCATATTACAAAGGTCTCGCGGAGAGCAAACAATGAAGCGGCTTATCCTCATATTGACACTCTTCTCACTACCTCTATTTCTTGGAGCGCAAAATTCTGACCAGTCCAAAAAGGCCAGGCTCGAGAAGGAAATTGCCATTCTGGACAAGCAGTTGAAAGACAATGCCAAGAAGAGTTCCTCGGCGTTGAGCACTCTCACGCTTGCCCACAAGAAGGTTTCAAACGGGAAGAAACTGGTAGAGGAGAGCAATCGGCAGATTAATCAGATGGACGGCCGCATCCTGGAGAAAGAGAAAGAGATACGTGCGCTTCAGCAGAAGTTGGACACAATGTCGTTCTATTATGGCAAGCTTGTTCGAACGGCTTACCGCAGCAGGGACAGCAGAATATGGTTCATGTACATCCTGTCAAGCCAGTCGCTCAAGCAGGGAATCAGCAGGGTGGCGTATTTCAAAAATCTTGCTGCGAGCATGAATACTCAGGCCATCAGGATTGAAGAGTCCAAAGCTCAGTTGCAGGAGCAGAAGGATCAACTCATTTCCCTCCGCAATGAAGCAGGAAAGCTCCGCAGCCAGCAACAGAAGCAACTCAAGTCCCTCAAGGCCGCTGAAGCCCAGACACAGGACCTTGTCAACAGGCTAAAGAAGGACAGGAACAAATACCAGAAGGAACTCGCCTCCAAACGCAGGCAGGTCGAAGCTCTCAACAGAGAAGTGAGCAAGATGATATCACGGCAGTCTCCGGACTCATCGAAACCAGTGGATGTCAAGCTTTCCGGACAGTTCTCCGCCAATAGGGGGAAACTCCCCTGGCCTGTCGATGGAGTTATCGTCGATCAGTTCGGGCAGCATTTTCATCCGGTTTACAAGACCGTGAAACTCCCGTTTAACAACGGTGTCAACATCGCCACCGGGCGCGGTGCAGAGGTGAAGGCAGTGTTTGACGGCGAAGTCCGTCAGGTCATTGTGATGCCGGGATACAATCAGTGCGTGCTTGTGCAGCACGGCGAATATTTCACCTTCTATTGCAAACTGGGAAGCGTCTCCGTAAAGGCAGGGGATAAGATTAAGCTCGGTCAAGTGATAGGCCGTGTTGACACAATCTCGGGAGAGACTCAGCTTCATTTCCAGCTGTGGGAAGGGAAGACTCCTAGGGACCCGGAGATTTGGTTGAGATAAAAAGAATAATTATATGCAGACGAGAATCGGACAAGGTTATGACGTGCACGCCATTGCGGAAGGACTTCCTATGTGGCTTGGTGGGGTGCAGATTGTGTCGGAAACAGGTTTTGTCGCACACTCGGACGGAGATGTCGCCATTCACGCCCTTTGCGACGCCCTTCTGGGCGCAGCCGCTCTGGGTGATATCGGCAAGCATTTTCCTGATAACGATAAAAAATGGAAGGGTGCGGACAGTACCGTTTTGCTGCAGGCAGTGTGCCGCCTGGTTCGGGATGAAGGCTGGCAGATTGGAAACATAGATGCCACTGTCCTTTGTCAAAAGCCTAAGCTTGCCGGGTTTATTCCCCAGATGCGCGCGGTTACCGCAGCAAAAATGGGGGTTTTGGCTGAACAAGTTTCCATCAAGGCCACCACGGAAGAAAAGCTGGGCTTTACCGGCGCAGGAGAGGGCATTGCCGCCCACTGTGTCGCCATGCTGTATCGATAATCATTTATTGTCCACGGAGCGGCTTCGGGCTGCAATCGACTCAATTTTTCCGCTCCGTTCGGGTGTTTTATAAGGAGAAGCCATGCAACAGATAAAAGGAATTCTATCCTCCGTTATGACGGTATTGCATACTATCCGGTTGGTGGATTTTTTGGATATTTTTATTGTGGCCATCTTGTTTTATGCGGTGCTGATGATGGTTCATGGTAGCCGTGCCGCACAGTTATTTAAGGGCATTATCATCCTGATCGTTGCCAATGCCGTAGCCGGTTACCTGCAGATGCGGGTACTGGGCACCATCCTTTCCGCTATACTGCAGATCGGTGTTTTGGCGTTGATTGTGGTTTTCCAGCCGGAGATTCGTCGGGCGCTGGAGCAGATTGGCCACGGAAAGCTGATGTCACTGGACTTTTTACACACCCGCACCGATTCTGAGGAGCTGCTGCTTCGCGCCACCCGCGCCATTGCTGCTGTTTGTGACGCAGCCGAGCAGATGAGTGCCAGCCGTACCGGTGCGCTGATTGTCTTTGAACGCAAAAGCAATTTAAAAGAGATTATGGGCACCGGCACTATCCTCAATGCGGATGTGACGGTAGAGTTGCTGAACACTATTTTTTACGAGGGTACCCTGTTGCATGACGGTGCTACTATCATCCGGGAGGGACGCATCGCGGCAGGCGGCTGCGTGTTACCGCTTAGTGATAATTTGGAGATCAGCAAGGAGATGGGCACCCGTCACCGCGCAGGGTTGGGTATGAGCGAAAATAGCGATGCCGTGGTGGTAGTGGTCTCGGAGGAAAGCGGTATTATCTCCCTTTGCAGGGAGGGAATTATGGTTCGCAGGTTGGACCGTGCTGCCCTTTACCGTATTTTGACAAAGGATGTACTCTCACAAATCCATCTGCCGGAAAAGGAGAAAGCCAGGCAGAAGGGTGTGAAAAAGATAGCCGATACTGCAAAGCGGATCACCGGCCTGCGGTTTGGCAAAAAAGAGGATAGCTCGGAACAGGAGGAGCAGGAGAGTGAATGAGAATAAACTCCCTTTCAAGGAAAAGCTGAATCAGATTTTAAACAGCAACCGATTCTACGCCGTTTTTTCCATTCTGCTTGCTGTAATCTGCTGGCTTAGCCTCTCCCTTTCCGATGAGACCGACGCCACCCGTGTCATCTACGATGTGCCGGTCCAGCTGGAGTACAACGCCGCGGCGTACCAAAGCTTTGGCTTGGAGATCATCGGCCAGGACGATATCACGGTGGATGTCACTGTGGAAGGGCCTCGTAACTTGATTTATAGCCTGACCGAGGCAGATATTCTGGTATATCCAAATGTCAACTCGGTTACCTCCAGCGGTACCAAAAATTTACGTCTTCTCTCCAGCACGGTCAACGCCAGCGCTAAGTATGCGGTGACCCACCTTTCTCAGGAGAGCATCACCCTGCGGTTTGATACCATTGTCAGCCAGAAATATCTCATCAATGTGGATACCGGAAATATCGCCCTGCAGGACGGATTCCTTCTGAAAAACTGTATGCCCAACCCGGTGGAGATGACGGTGACCGGTCCTTCGCAGGAGCTTGCCTCTATCGTCAATGTACAGGCAAAGCTACCGGGCATCTCTCCCGATACCCCGATGGCGGAATCCTGTCTGACACAAGGGGTGATTTCGCTGTTGGACTCCAACGGGATGGAGGTCGATCGCAGTCTTCTCTCGCTGGATTATGACCAGGTTGAGGTCACGGTCAATGTGCTGCGCCGGGCACAGCAACCGTTGAAAGTACAGTTCCTCAATGTGCCGCAGGGCTTTGACATCACCACGCTGGGTGTTCAGCTGGATCACGACAGCATTGCGGTGGCGGTACCAACTACCTATAGCGAGGAGCTGGATGCCTTTGTGGTCGGCTATCTGGATTTTAACGAGTTTGACTACCGCGACAGCTATACCTTCCCGCTTTCTCTGCCGGAGGAATACCTGAACTGCGACAATGTGCAAAGCGTTACGGTGACCTGTGATACCGAGGCATACCAGACCAAGGCAGTCACGGTCAAGGATCTGCGGTTGGTCAATCTGCCGGAGGATATGAAGGCCACGCTGGTCACCAAGAATATCTATAACGTACAGCTGGTAGGCCCGGCGGACGCTATCGAGCTCTTGAATTCTTTGGAAGAAGAGGGCGTACTGGACGAATATATTTACGGCCGTATTGATGCCGGTAAGATCGGCATTCTTAGCGGACAGCAAAATATGGCGGTGCAGATCACGCTGCCTTCTCTTTCCAGCGTCTTCGCCACCGGAAGCTATACCGCTGTGGTCTCGGTGGAGTGAGAAAACGGTTCTTTCCGGCAGTGCCCGGAGCATACACTACAGGATGAAGGTTCAATAAAAGATGACGTATAACAGAGCCGGTGGTTCATTTCCTTGTGAGAATATTTCGTCGACGCTGGCGGATGCCACGCTGCTGATCAGTGGAATCAAGGTCCCGCTTGGACAGCAGAAAGAAGAATATTTTGCCGCCGCGGCCCAAAAATGCGGTTTGCCTACCGGCAGTGTTGACACGGCGCAGGTACATAAGGTTTCGGTGGACGCCAGGAGAAACCCTATCGTACTGGTATACACGGCAGCGTTTACCGTACCGGTTCAAACTGCCATGCGGTTTTCCGCTACAACACGGCCTCAGGTTCAGCTGCTGCAGCCCCACACCTTGCTATTACAGCAGGGCAGTCTACCTTTGGCACACCGTCCGGTCATCTGCGGCCTTGGCCCGGCTGGTCTGTTCTGCGCTTATTTGTTGGCAAAACAGGGTTACCGCCCCATTGTGCTGGAACGCGGTCCAGACATTGCCCGCCGTTTGCAGGCGGTAGAGGGCTTTGTAGCCGGTGGACAGTTTAGCCCGAACGCCAATATCCAGTTTGGCGAGGGCGGTGCGGGTACCTTTTCTGACGGCAAGCTGACCACCCGCATCCACGATCCGCTATGCGAAACGGTTACCCGTATTTTGTTACAGAACGGTGCCCCGGCGGAGATTGCCGTTCGGCAAAAGCCCCATATCGGCACCGATCTTCTACGCAATGTGATCGTCAGTATCCGGCAGGAGATTCAGCGCCTGGGCGGTACGGTTTTGTTTGATACACCCTTGATCGGCCTACGGCTGAACGGCGGTAGGCTGTGCGGGGTAAATACCGGCGGGGGAGAGCTTCCCTGTGAGGTTTTGGTCCTTGCACCCGGACATTCTGCTCGGGATACCTTTGATATGCTGACGGATGCCGGTGTTTCGCTCAGCTGCAAGCCCTTCAGTGTGGGTTTTCGCGCGGAGCATCTGCAGTCGGAGATTGAAAAAGCCCTTTACCATCAGGCGGCAGGTCACCCGGATCTTCCACGGGGAGAATATCAGATGGTCAGCCATGCACATAAGCGGGGTGTGTATACCTTTTGTATGTGTCCCGGCGGTCAGGTGGTAGCTGCCTGCAGCGAGTCGGATACAGTGGTCACCAACGGGATGAGTATGCACGCCCGCGACGGTGCCAACGCCAATGCGGCGGTGGTTGTATCGGTGGAACCGGCGGATTTCGGCGGTGATCCGGCAAAGGCTATCGCTTTTCAGCGTAGACTGGAACAACAGGCCTTTTGTCTTGGCGGTGGCAATTATGCAGCCCCTGCCCAAAACGCCGATAGCTTTTTAGAGGGTACCGCCCGGCTGAAAATCGGCGCAGTACAGCCAAGCTATCCCCGCGGAGTACAGGCGGCGGATCTGTCACTTCTCTATGGGCAGGAGCTGACAGGTGCCCTTCGCGCCGGTTTGGCGGATTTTGACAGTAAGCTGAAGGGTTATGTCGGAAAAGATGTAATCCTGACCGGCCCCGAAACCCGTACCAGTTCCCCTGTTCGGATACCCCGTGACCCGGATACCCTGCAGTCCGTGCAGCTTGCCGGAATGTACCCTACCGGCGAAGGTGCCGGATACGCAGGCGGCATTATGAGTGCCGCAGTGGATGGTATTCGGGTGGCGCAGATGATTATTGCCCGCAATGCCCCGGCAAAACAGGAATGAATTTGTAACTGTTTTGCCGTTCGCATGGCATTTCTCTTTTTCTCTATGTAAATAAACCTTTAATCGGAGCGTATTTTTACATGATTTATCGCAGATGGCATACACCGGAATTACAGCAAAACCTGGTGCGACAGATGTCTGCCCAGCTTGGAATCTCTCTGCTGGTCAGTCAGGTTCTGACAAACAGAGGCTGCTCCACGGTTCTGGATGCGGAGGAATTTTTAAATCAGCAGACCGAGCTTTCGGACCCGATGCTGCTGCAGGATATGCAGCCGTTTGTCAACCGTGTTCAGCAAGCGGTAGATGAGGGTCAGCGTATTGTGGTTTATGGCGATTATGATGTGGATGGTGTCGCAGCGACAGCGCTGATGCTCTCTTATCTCGAAAGCATCGGAGCAACCGTTTTCTACAAGCTTCCCAGTAGAGAAGGGGATGGCTACGGCCTTTCCAAGGATGCCATCAATCTGTTGGCGTCTAAAAATATTGACCTGATAATTACGGTGGATAACGGTATCTCTGCTTTGGAAGAAGCGGAATATGCCAAATCCAAAGGGATAGACATAGTGATTACCGATCACCATCTTCCCCCGGATCAGCTACCGGAAGCGGTAGCTGTGGTGGATCCGCTGCGAAAAGATGACCGCAGTCCCGCCAAAAACCTTTCGGGCGTGGGGGTTGCCTTTAAAGCAATCTGCGCTATGGAAGGGGCTGATCCATTGGAGATGCTGGCCTATTACGGGGATCTGGTGGCAATTGGTACCGTAGCGGATATGATGAGCCTGACCGGCGAAAACCGGACTATTGTTCGGCAGGGGGTGGCCTGTTTGCAGACCACACAGCGCCCCGGTCTTCAGGCACTGCTTACCGGCTGCAAGCTGGATGATAAACCCCTTACCTCCGAAAATATCTCTTTTTTACTTGCGCCGCGGCTCAACGCAGCCGGGCGTATGGGCAATGCCGCCACCGCGCTGCAGCTTTTGCTGACCGAGGATGAACAGGAGGCGGAGATCCTGGTGGAAAAGCTGAACGCTTGTAATCAGCTTCGTCAGGAGACGGAGCAGGGTATCGCTGCCCAGCTGATCGATCGTATTGACAAAGATCCGGTGCTGTCCGCCCAGCCGGTGCTGGTGGTTTGGGGTAATGACTTTCACCAGGGCGTGATCGGTATTGTGGCGTCCCGTCTGATGGAACGGTATTCCAAGCCCACCATTGTTTGCACCGTGGATAAAGACGGACAGGTGCGGGGCAGCGGCCGCAGCTTCGCAGGTTTTTCTTTGTATAATGCCATCGCCTCTTGCAGTGATTTGCTGGAGCGGTTCGGCGGCCATGATCTTGCTGCCGGGCTCAGTATGTGCAAGGAGAATCTGCAGGAGTTTTCCCATAGGATCAACCGTTACGCCCAAAACGCGAATATAGATGAGCCGCCCCTTGTTTTGGATGCGTGTATTAACCTAAACGAACTGCATCTTCAGGATGTAGAGCAGCTGAGTTTGCTTGCCCCATACGGTGGCGGCAACCCGCAACCGGTTTTTTATCTGCAGGGCGCTAAAATAGATGCGGTGTATTCCATCAGCGACGGAAAGCATATCCGTATCCGGTTTTCGCAGGGTGGCAGCAGCATCTGTGCTGTCATGTTTGGTATGACTCAGAATGAATTTGCCTATAGGGTAGGGGATACGGTGGATGTGGCTCTAACTCTTTCCGTATACCAAAACGGAGGAAACGAACCCACTGTTTCCGGCAGGCTGCTCTCTCTTCGACCCACAACATTGGGTGAAAATTATCTGGCAGATTGGAGTGCCTACCGTCGCTTTTGCGCCGGGATAGAGTTGTCAGCAATAGAAAAAGCAAAGCTGCTGCCGGATAGACAGGATATAGTACGCGTTTATCAGGCTGTCAGTGGCGGTGGATATAAGGCGGGGGATCTTCGTCCTTTGCTTGCTGCCTGCGGCGGAGAGCAGCCCAATGCTGCCGGACGGTTGTTCTGTGCGCTGGCTGTCCTGCAGGAGCTTGCCCATGTGGGAGTGCTGCCGGACGGTTGCACCCTGTTTAAGACCGGCGGCGCCCGTCGGGAACTGAAGGAAAGTACGTTGCTCCGCCGCCTTCAGCCATAGCATTTTTGTTTGGGTGAAGGATATCTGCCCGGTTTTGTTTGAAGACCGGTGCGGATTTGCGGTTTCACAGAAAGGAACAGGTCGTTTGATGGATCGGTATTCAGAAATACAGACACATATTGCCAGCTTTGCAGAGCTGGAAAAAATGGTGTTGGATTCACCCCGAAATTATGATATAGAACTGCTGCGTAAAGCTTACGCGGTTGCGGAAAAAGCCCACAATGGGCAGATGAGAAAATCCGGAGAGCCCTATGTGACACATCCAGTCGCCGTTGCCGAACTGCTGTTTGAGCTGGGTATGGATACCGAAAGCCTTGCGGCAGCACTGATGCACGATGTGGTAGAGGATACGGAGGTTACGCTGGAGCAGTTGACCACCTCCTTTGGCAGCGAAATCGCGCTGCTGGTTGACGGTGTTACAAAGCTGACCCAGTTGTCCTTTTCCTCTATTGAAGAGCGACAGGCCGAAAACCTGCGCAAAATGCTGCTTGCTATGAGCAAGGATGTTCGGGTCATGGTGATCAAGCTATGTGACCGACTGCACAATATGCGAACCGGTGACGCCTGGAGTCCCCAAAAGCAGCGGGAAAAAGCGCTGGAAACCATGGAGGTATATGCCCCCATTGCTCACCGTATGGGTATCAACCATGTAAAAGAGGAGCTGGAGAACCGCTCCCTGCGGTATCTGGACCCTGTCGGCTATCAGGAAATCTGCCAGCTGTTGGAGAAAAAGGCTGCCAATGAATTTTTGCAGCAGATTTCGGACAATATCCAGCAGCATTTGGCGGATAACGGTATGCCTCATGCCCATCTGGAATACCGGCTGAAAAGTGTCTATAGCATCTACCGCAAGATGTATGTACAGAACAAAGAGTTTGCGGAAATTTACGATGTCTACGCCGTCCGGGTGTTTTTGGATAATTTGGCGGAATGCTACAACGCACTGGGCATTATTCACGATATGTACCACCCCATTCCCAATCGGTTTAAGGATTATATCTCCACCCCCAAGCCCAACGGCTATCAAAGCCTGCATACTACCGTGCTGGGGCATGAGGGCATCCCCTTTGAGGTACAGATCCGCACCTGGGAGATGCACCGCACCGCGGAGTACGGCATTGCGGCCCATTGGAAATACAAGGAAGGCATTTCCGGCGGCAGCAGCAATCTGGATGAGCGCTTGGTTTGGGTGCGTCAGCTGCTGGAAGCCCAGCGGGACAGCGAGGATACCGAGGATCTGTTGCGCAATATCAAAAGTGATTTACTACCCGAGGAGGTCTTTGCTTTTACCCCTAAGGGGGATGTGATCAATCTGCCTGCGGGCGCGACCGTGATTGATTTTGCCTACGCGATCCATTCCGCGGTAGGTAACCGGATGGTTGGCGCAAAGGTCAACAGCAAGATCGTCCCCATTGAACACACGGTTCAAACCGGTGAAATTATCGAAATTCTCACCGGTCCGGCAGACAAGGGCCCCAGCAGGGACTGGCTGAATATTGCCGTCACCAGCGAGGCGAAAAACAAGATTCGCACCTGGTTCAAAAAGGAGTGCAAGGAAGAGAATATCGCCGAGGGCAGACAGGCAGTTGAGCGGGAACTGCGCCGGAATATGATCAGCATTCCCGCCGAAAGTTACGACAGCTTTATGGAGGAAATTGCCCGCAAGGTCCACCTGAATACGGTGGAGGATATGTACGCGGCCATTGGCTACGGTGGACTGCTGGTTTCTAAGCTGCTGGTGCGCATCAAGGATGAGTATAAGCGCTTTTTGCAGGAGGAGGACCCCACCCAGGCGTTCCAGATTCCGCCCAAAACCTCTACCAGCTCCGGCGGCGTGGTGGTGGAAGGCATTGACAACTGTCTGGTCAAGTTTTCCAAATGCTGTTCACCTCTGCCCGGCGACGAAATTGTTGGCTTCATCACCCGTGGGTACGGCGTCTCCATCCATAAAAGGGACTGTGTCAACGCCCGGGATTGCGATTCTCCCCGCTGGGTCAAGGCACACTGGGCGTCCGGTATTCGGGAGACCTTTACCACTTCATTGGAGATTGTCAGCACCGACTGCATGCGCTGTCTGAACGAGGTCAGCGGTGCGCTATCCGGCATGCGTGTACCAGTCACAGGAATGAATATGCGCAATACCAAGGATGGTCGCGCCATGATGAACATCACCATCACGGTCAACAATGCCGAGCATCTGCGCAGCGTGACGGATAAGCTGCAAAAAATACGCAGTGTTGTCAGTATTACCCGTGCTTAATAAAAGCCATTTTTCATAAACGATAAAGGATGATAGCAGAAGATGAAAGTCGTATTACAAAGGGTCAAAGAGGCCTCCGTTACCATTGAAAATGATGAGGTTCGCTCCATCGGCGCGGGACTGGTGCTGCTGGTGGGGGTCAGCACGACCGATACTCAAGAGGACGCGGTCAAAATGGCACAAAAATGTGCCGAGCTGCGTATCTTTGAGGATGCGGAGGGCAAGATGAATGTCTCAGCCTGTGAGCTGGGGCTCTCTGCGCTGATCGTATCCAATTTTACTCTGCAGGCAGATACCCGCAAGGGTCGCCGCCCCAGCTTTGTCAATGCAGCAAAACCACCCTTGAGTATTGAGTTATATCAGCTGTTTGTTTCCGAAATGGGTAAATATGGTCTGAAAGAGATTAA
Source organism: Faecalibacterium sp. UBA1762 (assembly GCA_002314755.1). Lineage (GTDB taxonomy): Bacteria > Bacillota > Clostridia > Oscillospirales > Ruminococcaceae > UBA1762. Next base: position 17,969 of record DCHC01000020.1, read on the forward strand.
AACCGGCGAGTTTGGCGCGGAAATGCAGGTTCGCCTGCAAAATGACGGCCCCATCACGGTGGTTCTGGATACCGACGAATGGCATACCCCCCGTCACGGCCATCATGAAAGAGGGCCTGAGCAATGACTATTTATAACTTACAGGGCAAACAGCCCTACTGTACCAACTGCTATCTTTTGATCAGTGATGACCAAAAGCAAGCTATTCTGATCGATGGCAGTGTTTCCCCGGCGCAGTTGCAGCCGCTGCTGGACCGTCACGGGGCTGCCCTGCGGGCGGTGTTGTTGACTCACGGTCATTTTGACCATGTGGAGCAGCTGGCAGAGCTACGGCATACATATGGGGTTCCGATCTATCTTTCCGGAATGGATGCCGCAATGTACGGTGTGGACGGTACAACGGAATACCCGGTATGCTTTGATTTTTCCCCGGAGCTACGTCCACAGATGCTTTCCACCCCTGGCCACACCCCTGGCAGCATCTGCCTTGCCTATCCCGGTTGTGTTTTTTGCGGTGATACGTTGTTTGCAGGCAGTGTCGGCAGAACTGACCTACCCGGTGGAGATGCCGCCGTCCTGTTTGATAACCTGCGTTTGCTTTGCGGCTTTTTGCAGCAGCAGCCGGGGGATTGCCGTCTTTTTCCCGGCCATGGAGAGGATACAACCTTTTCCCGGGAAAAGCAGACCAATCCTTTTCTTATCCGGGTACTGCGTTAACGGGACTGTCGACTAACAAGGTCTTGTTTCACATTATTTAAAGGCTGGTATTGTTCATGAAGCTTTTTGTCACCGGTCCGGTCAGCGTTTACGAGTTTGAAAATCTGACCAGAATGTTTTTTACAGGGGTGGAGGTTTCCGAAACCCGCCCCGTACGCGGACAGGATGCATTGGTCGTCCGTATCCGTTTACAAAAAAGCGGTGGGGTGCGGGCACTGGTGCTGCTGCGAAAAGACGGCGGCACACAGGGTTTTGCGCGGACAGCCCGGGATAGCGAAACGCCGGAGTATATTGCCACCTGTCTTGTATACCGGTTGCTGTGTGATTTCACTGGTAAGACCCCTGCCTGGGGTATGCTCACCGGCGTACGGCCCGTGCATCTGTTGCGTAGTCCCAAGTTGGGAGACAGTCTGGAACAGCGGGCAGATAATCTGCAAAATAAATATTTTGTTAGCGATGACAAGCTTTCCCTCGCCCTGACCACTGCCAGGGTGCAGCAGCCAATCACTGACGGCGTCACCCCCAAGGATTACAGTCTTTATATCTCCATTCCGTTTTGTCCCAGCCGCTGCAGCTATTGCAGTTTTGTCTCCCGCACCGTAGAAAACAGCAGGGAGTTGATCGAGCCGTATGTCCGGACTCTCTGCCGGGAACTGGTTGCCATTGCGAACCAGGCCAATCGGTACGGGTTGCGGCTGCGCAGCATCTATATGGGCGGCGGTACCCCGACCAGTTTGTCTGCCGCCCAGCTGCGCAGAGTGATGTGTTGTATCCGGCAGTATTTTCCGGTTGATAGTGTGCAGGAATACACCGTTGAGGCAGGTCGCCCGGACTGCACCGATGCGGAAAAGCTGCAGGTCATTCTGGAGCAGGGGGCTACACGCATTTCCATTAATCCGCAGACCCTGCAGGACAGCGTCCTGCGTCAGATTGGCCGCCGCCATTCTGCACAGGATATTTTGGACTGCTTTGCCGTTGCCCGCGCTATCGGACACAAAAATATCAATATGGATCTGATTGCAGGTCTTCCCTCTGATACTCTTGACGGGTTTACGGATACCCTGCGCCAGGTCATTCGGCTGAACCCGGAAAATATCACCGTTCACACGCTGACGCTGAAAAGGGCTTCAAACCTGGTGGTGGAGCAGCGCAATGAGGCCTATGGCGATGTCGCCGCTATGGTAGGACGAACCTCGGAACTATTGAAAGCCGGGTATCTGCCGTATTATCTGTACCGGCAAAAGGGCACCCTGCAAAATCTGGAGAACACCGGCTTTTGTTTGCCTGGGTTTGAAGGATATTATAATGTTTATATTATGGAAGAGCTGCACAGCATCTTTTCTGCCGGTGCCGGTGGCGTTACCAAGCTACTGGTGCCCGGTGACGGCAAAATCCGGCGTGTATTCAATTACAAGTATCCGCTGGAGTATGTCCGTGATTTTGAGGGTATTTTGGCCAAAAAGCAAGAGGTGGATGATTTTTATGGCAGGGATATGGATTCCGAAAAGATTGGTGGAGATTTCGCTGATTAACCTTGCAGCCATGCAGCCGCAGGCGTTTGTACGCCAGTGTGAAACCGAATATGACCGCCGGTTGGAGGATACCGCCCGGGCAATTTTGGCTTCCGGGCGGCACTTGGTAATGCTGACAGGCCCTTCTGGAAGCGGTAAAACTACCTCTGCCAACAGACTAGCGGCCCTACTGCAGCAAAAAGGGCTGCCCTCTCAGGTGATCAGTCTGGATAATTTTTATCTGAACGGGGAGGATTATCCTACCCTGCCGGACGGCAGTAAGGATTACGAAAGTGTTTACGCGCTGGATATTCCTTGTATTAACCGCTGCCTTTCTCAGGTGGTAGCAACCGGCAAGACCCTACTGCCGCAGTTTGATTTTGCCCGGGAGCTTCGCAAGCCGCAGCCGGTGTCGCTGGATATTCAGGGGGGCGTGCTGATTGTGGAGGGGATCCATGCCCATAACCCTATTTTGCTGGGGGAGCTTCCGCCCGAAAATGCTTTTCGCTTGTATGTGGGTCTGCGGGAGGAATATTCTTATCAGGGCAGGCGCATTTTACCCACCCGGGATGTCCGCCTTGCCCGGCGTATGGTTCGGGATGCTCGTCACCGCAACCGCACCCCGCTACAGACCCTGGCCATGTGGCCCGGTGTATGCGAAAATGAAGACCGGTGTATGCGCAAGTATAAGCCTCAGGCAGATCATATTTTGGATACTTCTTTCAGCTATGAAATAGAATGTCTTGCCTCTCAGCTGATCGCCCTCGCTGCGCCCTATGTGCAGCAGGAGCAGGGGGATGCCCATAAGCTGCAGGAGCTGATAGATGATTACTCCCTTTGCTGTGTTCCCATGCAACAGTATCTGCCCCGGGATTCCATGCTGCAGGAGTTTTTCTCCTGAACCGGTTTCTCCGCTGTTTAGCGCTATTTAGTCTGAAAATGAAAAAATCAAAAGAAAACTGTTGACATTCTGTTTTGAATATGATATCATTAACAAGCGCCAAAGATATGCGGCAGCAAAACGAAATATGCGGATATGGCGGAATTGGCAGACGC
>DCHC01000019.1 GCA_002314755.1 Faecalibacterium sp. UBA1762
TCACATCATTGACAAATCTACATTTGCGAAAAACTAACCGATAATTTGACCGTTTTGATCTTCAGCCGACACTGAAAAGCAAATTGACCCGATTTTTCGAGATAAAGGAACCGTTTTTATGAATAAGATTGCCTGTATCATCGCCGAATACCACCCCTTTCACAGCGGACATGCCGAAATGATCCGGCAACTTCATCTGCAGGGCTATTGCGTTGTCGCCGTTATGAGTGGAAATTTTGTTCAGCGCGGCACCCCCGCCCTGTTGCCCAAGCAGGTACGAACGGCGGCCGCTTTGAGTGGTGGAGTTGATCTGGTCATAGAGCTACCCTGCGCAGCAGCCGCCGCCAGCGCTCCCCGATTTGCCGCCGCCGGTGTCGCCGCTTCCGCTGCTATTGGGGCAGAGCTTTTGGTTTTCGGTGCCGAAGATGCCGATCTTCCAAACCTGCAAAAAATAAGTGCGCTTTTGCGCAGTTCCGCTTTTTCTGACGCCCTGCAGCAGCCGCTAAAAAGCGGTCTGAGCTTTGCCGCCGCCCGCAGCAAAGCGTTAGAACAGCTGCTACCCGGTTCTGCCGAGCTGATTGCCAAGCCTAATAACATTTTGGCAATCGAATATCTGACCGCACTTCAGCAGCTGAGGGAACAGCCAAACACCGTGCAGCTCCACCGCCCCTTACCCCGTCCGCTGCCCTACGCCCGTACCGGTGCCGGTCATGATGGTGGCCCCCGGCAGGGTATTGCCAGCGCCGGCTGGTTGCGTAGCCAACCCGTTGAGGCCTGGCAGCCCTATGTTCCCGCCACAGCTTTCCGGCTGTATCAGAAGGCGGAAAAGGACGGGCTGATACTGTGTTCCGAACGTTGGGAGCAAACCGTTCTGACTCTGCTGCGTTGCCGCACCCGAGAGCAGCTTGCCACATTGCCGGATCTGGGCGAGGGACTGGACGCTGTATTATACCGCGCCTGCCGCAACGCCACCGGCTTGGAGGAGCTATACACCGTCGTAAAAAGCAAACGGTATGCACATGCCCGTATTCGTCGCGCCGTACTTGCCGCAGCCATGGGATGGTTTTCGGAAGAACCACACTTATTCGGCATTACCTCGCCGTTCAGCAGCACAGGCCCGTTACCGCAGTTACATCCCCTTGCGTTGAACGGCGCTGTGCCTTATCTTCGGGTGTTAGGTGCCAATACCATTGGCCGCAGTCTGCTGGGAGAAATTGCCGCGCAATCGCCACTGCCCGTTTCCCCCTCGCTGCGTTATCTGCAGCGGCAAGGCCACCTTTGTGACTCCGCTGCCGCACGCGAAGCCGCCGCTGGGGACCTTTATGCCCTCTGCCTGAAAAAGCCATTGCCCTGCGGGGAGGATTACCGGCTGCCGCTGATTCGCGAACCCTCTGTGCAATAAAAGCGTAACATTTTTGTGAACATACGACATAAACCGGCCACAGATGTTGACCGAACCGTTTTTTTCGTCTATACTTTCTATAAAATCTATAAAACTGCAAACACCGCTTATTCGGTGTACGGTAAAGGACGGTATTGCTTATGTCTATTTATAATCAACCGGAATTTCAGGTTCTGGTCAAGAAAGCCAAGCTCTTGCGCATCTTAAACCTGGTGCGTTGCATCTACTGCTGGGCATTTTTGTTGCTACCGATCACCTATTTAGGGTGGGCCATGGATAATTTGAATGTCTTTTGGATGCGCGTGTATGTACTGTTCCTGCTTGCCGGATTGCCCATCGGCATTGTCCTATGGTGTAAGGGAATCAACGGGTTGACTCATCCTCTGCACAAACCTATGAATAAATTCATCAAAAAGCCCAGCGAGGCCGGTCTGCGCACGGTCTGTGCCACCTTTGTCACACTGCGCAAGGAGAAAAAACACCCCAGAGAAGAATATGATCTCATGCGCAAGGCACATGCCGTAGCGCAGCACAATCCGGACATTGTTTCCAAAGAGCTATTTGACTTTTTTACCTCCATTCTCCGCGCCTGCCAAGTCGCCGGTATCTGAACACACAAAAAAGATGATGCTTAGATGGCTGCCTGAAAACGATCATTATGGAAACTATCGCGTCGCGGTCCTTTCCATTGCAGCTTTCACGACTGTACCCAGACCGGCGAACTCGGCTGTGCTGAATTATCCACTTTTTGAAAGACGACATGTTGGATATGCGATGGCATCAAAACCATCTTAAGCTGAAAACCGAACCACAAACGGAGCAGGCATGACCGAAATCATACCTGCTCCAACAACTTTTCCTAATTCCTGTTTTATGACCGCCAAGCCCACCGGCATGGCGTTTTCTTTTTACCGGGTCTTACTCCAGGTACTGATAGGGTAAAAACAAGTGCAGATCCTCTCTGCGGACAGTCGCCCGGCAAAACAGCCCCGCGTCCCTGTACTCCTCTTCCGTCACGGTTCCTCTTTCCCGCAAAATGTTGGCCAGATTCATCTTGTCGTATGGCAACAAGATCTGAATGCACCGTACCCGGTCGGAAAGTATCTCATCTATTTTCTGTAACAGGGTTTCCACGCCGTCACCGGTTGCCGCCGAAATACGCAGGGCATCGGTGTCGAACAACACCGCATCCGGCGCTTTGTCCGCTTTGTTATAAACCACCGTCTGAGGGATATCCTCACACCCCAGCTGGTTTAGAACATCATCTGTCACCGCCAACTGACTGGCGCATTCCGGGTCGGCAAGATCGCAGACCTTTAAAATTAGGTCGGCGTAGGCCGCCTCCTCCAGGGTGCTTTTAAAGGCCTCTACCAGATTGTGGGGCAGCCGACTGACAAAACCGACGGTATCCACAAAAATGACCTGCAAACCACTGGGCAGCGTGGTTTTGCGCGCTGTCGGATCCAGTGTGGCAAACAACATGTCCTGCGCAAAAATCTCCGCGCCGCAAATTCGGTTTAGCAAACTACTTTTACCCACATTGGTGTAACCCACCAGAGCAACTACCGGCACGCCGTTTTTTTGACGGGAACGCCGTGTCTGTGCCCTACGCAGCTGCAACTCTTCCAGCTTTTCCTGTAAAGCTTCAATCCGTCTTCGAATATGACGGCGGTCGTACTCCAGCTTGCTTTCGCCCGCGCCGCGTCTGGCGCCGCCACCACCCGCGCCGCCGCCGCCCTGTCTGGAAAGATCCCCGCCAAGCCCGATCAGCCGAGGCAAACGATAATGCAGCCGTGCAAGCTCAGTCTGCAGCTTGCCCTCATTGGTCACTGCCCGCTTTGCGAAAATCTCCAATATCAATCCGGTACGGTCCAGCACCGGTCGGTCTAAAGCCTGTTCCAGATTGCGCAGCTGTACGCCGGTCAGTTCATCGTCAAAAACGCAGGTTTCCACCTCTAAGCTTTCACAAAGCGCCTTTGCTTCCTCTAACCGACCCTCGCCCAAATAGGTAGCGCCGTCCGGCTTTTCTCTTTTTTGTACCACCTGCGCGACCGGCTGCATCTCGTTGCTCTCTGCCAATGCCCAAAGCTCCGCCATGCTGCGCTCTCTGTCAAAGCCACCGCAATCCGCTGCCAACAGCATAACCTTTTCCGGTGTAAATTTTCTATCCTTGTCTTCCAAACCTGTATTCCTTTCCACTTTTTACCCAAAAGGTGCCGTCTATCGCCGCACCCGCAATACTTCCTATGTATCATAAGACAAAACCTTCATTTTGTCCACTTATTTTTTCCAATCCGGGACGGATCAATCCTATTTTTTACCCTTCTTCTGTTGTCAAGCCTTATCCTATTATGCCGTCCCGTGTCTATTTTGTAAAAAAAGCGGAATACATCTTGTCCCGTTTTTTGAAAAGTGCTATGATGATATCAAATAGAACCAGTCCCGGATCAGACCGGATAAAACTGTCAGGAGGATTTTCTTCATGTACTGTAACCAGTGCGGTACAGCGCTTCCCGAGGGCAGCCGTTTTTGCCCCGGCTGCGGTGCGCCGGTGACAACCGATACAAATCAAAACGCTGCCCAAAAGGCGGCATATTCTGCCGGTATACCCTGTTATTTTATTCCGGTACAGCCCATGGCTTTTCCCCAACCCTCCGCGGAGAGTGTACCATTTGCCGTCCCCGGTGCACCGGCATCCCCCGAGCCGCCGCAACCGGCATACCGCCGCAAAAAAAAGCCCGTTAGCTTTGCCCCGGCGTATGGTCCTGCTGAGGATAGAGATGATGATACTGCGTCTCCGGATCCGGAACAGGATGACGGAGAGCATTTTGACGGTATTTCCTCCAAGCCGGAGCCCTGTGCCTCCACAGAGGCCTTAACCTTTTGGCAGATCCTGCTTTCTCTGGTAGCCTTGTTGTATCTGCCCATTGGCAATATCATCTTTGCCTGCGTTTGGGCGTTTGGAGAAAAGGTGCATCCTACCCGCCGCCGTTTGGCGCAGGCTGCCCTGCCATTGATCACACTTTCTCTGCTATCGCTGTTTGGGATACTACTGTTTCTCACCTTTAACCTGCGCGGGTTCAGCTTTACGCTCAAATAACACGAAACCCACCGATAAGATAGTAAAGGCACAGTCTACTCTTTATTGAGTGCTGTGCCTTTCTTTTTTATCCGTCAATTTTCCAGTTGGTCGCCAGCACATCCGTACCGTTATGGCAGGTCATCGTGGTAAACTCCTTGCCGATAATACGGTAGGGATCCCCGGTCCCGTCAACGGAAATCACTGCGTTATAATGGTTGCCAAACCGTTGTCCGTCCACGCTCAGGCTGATCGGCTCGCTCCAATGCAGCATATCCTCGGAAGTACGCAGCTCCATGTAGTCCGCAATGATCTGGCTTTGAGAATTGGGACGCATCGGTGCACTGGACATCAGGTAGCAACCTATCTTTTCGCTGTAGGCGACCCGACTGTGCCAGGTATTCTGCGAGATAGCGGTCTCTTTACCAAAGTTACCGGCCTCGCAGAAGCTGCCCTCGTAATACTTGACAAAATCTCCCATAATGCCGTCCGCACGCTTACGGGTCCTTGCAACATAGGTGTCACAGGCCTCCCAAAGCCAAGTGTACATATTGACCTTAATGATATTGTAAAACATGTAGATATACTCACCGTCAGCCGGGATATACAAGGAAAAATCACCGCTTCCCAGCCGGATCACACCCTCTTTTTGACCTATGACGTTTATCCCGTCCGGGTTATATTTTTCGGTAAAGCAGACATTCTCTCCGCTCAAAACCCATCGGTCGAAAATCCAGTTGCGTCCCTCGTCATCTGAGTGCATCAAACCCACATGACGGAAATCCGTATCCATTTTGGGTTGTTGGCAAAGGCCCAGCGAATCATATGCCGTCCCCTGCCCGTTCCAACCGGACTCGTTGTGAAAAAAAGCAAAAAAACGACCGGTTCCGGGACAGATGTACAGGCCGAACGGCCAGATACTGCCTCTTGCCTGTATTCCTTCCGGATAGCGAATCCCTGCGAATGCCACACCTGCCGCGCCCACGCTGAAATCGGTATGAATAGGATAAACCTCTTTCATATCCCGCAGATCGTTTCCGCAAAACATACCGATATGTCCGCAGTGAGAATGCCCGCTGATCCCCCATAGCTTGCCGTTTTTATCCCGACAAAAGGGTACAGTGCCATCCTGATAGATATCTACTTTGTTCAAAAACGGGGCATCATAGCTTTCAGTTTTTTCTATTCTACAGTCTGCCAACAAATTTTTCATTTTCGTCTTTCCTTTTTTCTCAGCCTTAAAAGTGTGTCAGTTTCTCCAGTATTTTCGGTCCAATGTGCGGTACTGAATCGCCTCTCCGATTGCGTTTTCATCAACCAGCTCGCTGCCCGCCAGATCCGCAATGGTTCGGGCGGTTTTCAGTAAACGGTCATATGCCCGGGCCGAAAGCCCCAGTGCTGCAAAGGCATCCTTCAACAGTTCCTGCGCGCTGTCGGTACACTTGCAGACTGTACGCAATAGCTTAGGCGGTATCTGCGCGTTACAGTGGATATCCGTGCCCTCAAATCTGCGTCGCTGAATCTCCCGCGCTTTTTCCACTCGGGCACGAATCGCCGCGCTGCTCTCGCCGCCCTGTGAACTGGAAATCTCACTGTAGTCCACCGGCAAAACCTCCACATGCAGGTCAATACGGTCCAAAAGCGGTCCGGACACCTTTTGCAGATACCGTTCAATGGCGTAAGGGGTACAGGTACATTGGCGGGTCGGGTGACCGAAATACCCACACGGGCAGGGATTCATTGCCGCCACCAGTGTCAGATTGCAGGGATAATCTGCGCTGCCTGCAGCCCGGGTCACACTGACGAGCCCCTCCTCAAGCGGCTGACGAAGCGCCTCCTTGGTATCCCGGCGAAACTCCGGCAGCTCATCCAAAAACAGTACGCCGTTATGGGCAAGGCTGATCTCACCCGGACGGGGCGTTCCACCCCCACCGCCTGTCATAGCACTTGCCGAGGAGGTGTGATGCGGGCTGCGAAAGGGCCGTTCTGTCATTAGCCCATTCTGTTTCAAGCAGCCTGCAATAGAGTAAAGCTGGGTGGTCTCAACGGATTCCTCCCTGCTCATTACCGGCAAAATACCCGGCAGCCGCTTGGCAAGCATACTTTTACCGGTACCGGGAGGTCCGATTAACAGAACATTATGGCCACCCGCCGCCGCAATCTCCAAAGCGCGGCGAGCTTCCTCCTGTCCGTGCACATCGGCAAAATCGGGATAGACCGCCCCGGCTTCCCCTGTAAACGGAACGCCTCGGGTCGGCGCGATGGGGCTTTCCCCTTTCAGATGCTTTACTAATGCGCCGATATCTGACACACCAAACACCTGCACATTCTCTGCAACCGCCGCCTCCGCAGCATTCTCCTGTGGAACATACAGCTTTTTTATTCCGCATGCGCCGGCAGAAAGTGCCATAGAAAGCACCCCGTTGACAGGGCGCACCTCCCCGTCCAGACTCAGCTCTCCCAAAAATGCAGAATCCGGCGAAATCGGCTTTATGTATTCCATAGCCGCAAGGATGCTCAGCAGCACCGGCAAATCGTAAACCGGTCCGGTCTTTTTCTGATCCGCAGGGGCAAGATTGATGGTAATCCGTCTGGCAGGAAAATCAAAACCGGTATTCTTCATTGCGCTGCGCACCCGCTCTGCGGATTCCTTTACAGCCGAATCCGGCAAGCCCACAATGGTAAACTGGGGCAATCCGGGAGCAATATCCGCCTCTACCGTGATCGAAAAACCGTCCAGCACGCGGATACCCATACTCATGATCTTTGCAAACATACCGGTTTCGTCCTTTCCTGTGCCTGATTCCAGTTTGATTGTATCACAAAAAAAGCAAAAAGGAAAGCTTTCATCAGGCTTTTCTTTTCGCTTTCTCAACTAAAATTTTCTCGTGTACTATGGGCAGTGTCCTTTGTCAAAAAAGCTCGATGTCTTTGCATTGACACCGGCGGTACTCTGCGTTAAAATGGTTATATCGCATACATATCTGTAAGGAGGAGTGCATGATGGAGATAAACCAAGAGTATGAACGCTGGCTGGTGAACGCTGCGGATGACCCGGATCTGATTCCCGAGCTGAAAGCAATCAGCGGTAAGTCGGACGAGATTGCCGACCGTTTTGCCGTTGAACTGGAATTTGGTACAGCCGGTCTGCGCGGCGTGATCGGCGCAGGCACCAACCGGATGAACCTGTACATTGTCCGCAAGGCAACCCAGGGTCTTGCCAACTACATTCTGCGTACCGACGGACCGCACCGGGTGGCCATCAGCTATGACAGCCGCATCAAAAGCGAGCTATTCAGCCACGCTGCCGCCGAGGTGCTTGCAGCCAACGGGATCACCGCCTGCATCTACCCCCACCTGATGCCGGTACCTGCCCTGAGTTTTGCCACCCGCTATCTGCACTGTGACGCAGGCATTATGGTGACCGCCAGTCACAACCCTGCCAAATATAACGGCTACAAGGCCTACGGTCCCGACGGCTGTCAGATGACCAGCCAGGCAGCGGACGCCGTTTACGCCGAAATGCAGGCAACTGACACCTTTGCCGGGGTCAAGGTGATTCGGTTTGAAGAGGGTCTGCGTACTGGGTTGATACAGTGGATCGGTGAAGAGGTTGAACAGGAGCTTTACCGCAATATTGAAGCCCAAAGTGTACGTCCGGAGGTCTTTGCCCGTGCCGGATTAAAGCTGGTCTACTCCCCGTTAAACGGCAGCGGCAATCTGCCGGTTCGCCATGTTCTGGCCGATATGGGTATTCAGAATATCACCGTCGTACCGGAGCAGGAGATGCCCGATGGGAACTTTCCCACCTGCCCTTACCCCAATCCGGAAATCCGGGAGGCCCTGGCAAAGGGTTTGGAATTAAGTGAAAAAATCTCTGCCGACCTGATGCTTGCCACCGACCCGGACGCTGACCGGGTGGGCATTGCCGTACGGCTTGCCGACGGCAGCTATAAGCTGTTGACCGGTAATGAAGTCGGCGTTCTGTTGCTGGATTACCTGTGTACCGCCCGTTTGGAAAAAGGCACCTTGCCCGCAGATCCGGTTATGGTCAAAAGCATTGTTTCTACCGTTATGGCAGATGTTGTTGCCCGGTATTATGGGGTGCAGCCCATCCATGTGCTAACCGGCTTTAAATATATCGGCGAGCAGATTCATCTGTTGGAGGAAAAAAATCAGCAAAACCGCTATCTGTTGGGCTTTGAGGAAAGCTACGGTTACCTGTGCGGCAGCTATGTACGGGATAAAGACGCCATCGTAGCCAGTATGTTAATTGTTGAGATGGCCTCTTGGTATGTCTCTCAGGGCAGCAGCCTGTATCGGCGTCTGACCGAGCTGTATGCGCAGTTTGGCTGGTACCTGAACAGGGTAGAAAGCTTTGAATTTGACGGTCTGTCCGGCATGGGGCAGATGAAAAAGATCATGAGCGAACTGCGCAGCCAGCCTCCAAAACAAATTGGCGGGTTAACGGTACAGGTCATCACCGACCTTACCGACGGCAGTGTCACCAACCTTTTGACCGGCGAACACACCCGTATAGAATTGCCCTCTGCCAATGTGCTGATTTGGAAGCTGGAGCAGGATGCGCAGGTCATTGTCCGTCCCAGCGGCACCGAGCCGAAGATCAAGGTATACTATTCTACTAAGGGCTGCTCCGCGCAGGAAAGCGCTGCTACCCAAAAGCTTTTGGCCGCGGATATGCAGCAAACCATGAAGCAATAAAGCTATGTTTTTCAGACAATTTCAACTTTTTTCTCTTATCGTGCAGCTGTTTGGTCTGTAAAACGCAAAAAAGCTCTGTTTGGGGGCAATCTTTTGCAAAAAATGCAGGTAAGTTGAAAAAAAGCACTTGCTTTTCAGTAAAATGCGTGATATACTATTAAAGCTAAAGAACAAAGAAAGAGGTGAAACAAAATGAAGGAAGGTATTCATCCCCAGTACGAAGAGGCCACGATCACCTGTGCCTGTGGCGAAGTCATCAAGACTCGTTCTACCAAGGGCGACATCCGTGTCGAGGTTTGCTCCAAGTGCCACCCTTTCTACACCGGCAAGACTAAGCTGGTTGATACCGGTGGTCGTGTAGATCGCTTTAAGAAGCGTTTCGGCATCACGGACTAATTTTGTACAACCGGGAGGACGGCCCTTTTGCAGGGTCGTCCTTCTTTCTTTCCCCTGTTTTATCTCTTATCTGTAATCAAGGAGGGCTCCGCATGCAGCCTTACCAAACACTGCAGGGCACTGCTCACAGCAGTATCACCGAAAAGAAAAGTGAATTTATTGCCGCCGTCACTCATGTAGAAAACGAGCAGCAGGCGCTTGCTTTTTTGGAGAGCATCCGTGCTGAACACCGCACTGCCAGGCACAATGTGTATGCCTATCTGCTTCGGGAGGGCGAGCGCACCCGTTACAGCGATGACGGCGAACCGGCCAAGACCGCTGGCCTTCCCATTTTGGAGGTGTTGCTGCACGCAGGTTTGACGGATGTCATGGCGGTGGTCACACGCTATTTCGGAGGAATCCTGTTGGGTACCGGCGGTTTGGTGCGCGCCTACACTCAGGCAACCCAGGAGGCTCTTGCCGCAGCGCAGGTTGTCACTGTCACCCCCTGTGTGCGTATGTCGGTCAGTCTGGATTGGCCTATATATGACCGGGCGGTGCTGACAGTACAAAGCTGCGGTGCCCGCATAGAGGATACCGTTTACGCCGACTGTGTCACTCTGCAGCTATTGATGCCGGACGGCACCCAGCAGACACTAACCGACAAATTGACAGAGCTTTCCCGTGGCAGCGCAAAAATACAGACCGGGGATGTCTTTTATTCCGGTTTTTAACCTCCCACTTTTCCGGTTTCTGCTATTTTCCGGCATGCCTTTTCCTATAAAAACATATTTTAACCTTGCAAACCGGCACATAATCCGATATGATATATAGGTGTCTTACAGGGTGCTGCAAACGCCCTGCAAAAAAGGGATAAGGGAGATTGTCTTTATGAAAGCATTGTTGGGAATGTACTCTTTGCGCCGTATGATGGCACAGGATTTGGACGGCGCTCTCGCCAAGGCAAAGCAACTTGGCTTTGACGGCATAGAGCTCGCCTGGTACGCCGGTCACTCCGTTGCCGAAGTGCGGGACACTGTAAAGCGACATGGTCTGCAGGTATGGAGCTGCCACACCGATGTGCAGGAAATGCTGCGTGGGCCGGAGAAAAATTTTGAAGATATTGCCTCCTTCGGCGCAAAGTATGTCATTATCTGTCATATGCCAGAAAATGAGCGCCCCGGCGGTGTGGATTTTGAACGCACCCGTGAGCAGGTCGCCATGCTCTCCAGTATGGCGAAGGAGCAGTACGGTCTGACCATGCTCTACCATAACCATGATTTCGACCTGCTTCCGCTGACAGACGGCCGCCGCAGTCTGGATGTCAGCTATGCCAGCTTTGATGTTCTGGGCGAGCTGGACACCTGTTGGGTAGAGATACGCGGTGCCTCCACGGTAGACTACCTAGAAAGGTATCAAAACCGCATTCCGCTTATGCATATCAAAGATATCCGCAAAAATCCGGCAGCTGCGGGTGAAAGCAGTCCGCTGCCCGGTTACGAGTTCTGCCCGCTGGGTTGGGGTGAGCTGGATTTTGCTACCATTTTTGCCAAGGCCCAGGCGTGCGGCGTGGAGGCTGCTATTCTTGAAATGGACGAGCCCGGCTGCGGAAAAAATGAACTGGAGTGTGTGGAGATCGGTGCCGCGCATATGCTCAAGCTGTTAGGACGGTAAGACCGGTAAATAAAAGACATACGAAAGAAGGCCGTTTCCCATGAAACTTTCCATCGAAAGCGGCTCCATCATGGACCGCTACGGCACAGAAGAAGGTGCCCGTTTGATTAAGGCTGCCGGCTTTGAGGCAGTTGATTATACCGGAGCCAACAGTACCTTTTGCTATGACGGCGGCGTCTTTGCGCTTCCCGAAAAAGAATTTCTGGACTATTTTGAAAAGGAAGGGCGTAAAATAGAGGCAACCGGCTTGGAACTTGGGCAGATGCACTGCCCCGCCAACTCTCCGCCGGACCGTATTACTCCCGAACAGTTAACATACTTTACCGCAGCGGTCAAGCGCTCTCTTCGTGCCGCCGCCGTTATGGGTATTCCGATTGCGGTGGTGCATCCGGTCATTCCGGTCGGTTGGCAGGAAAACGCCCAAATCTCCTACGACATAACCGACCGACTGTGCTTCGAATACGCTGAGCTTGCCGAACAGCTGGGCATCACAGTCGCGCTGGAAAATATGCCCGGTGATGACACCAACGTCCCCTACAGCTATGACGCCCAATTTTTAAATCTGCTGCAAAAGCTGAAAAGCCCGAGCTTCGGCATCTGCTTAGATACCGGTCACGCCAACTGGGCACTGCCCAAGGGCAAGCTGCCGGATATGGCCCGCACCCTTGTCCCTCACCTGGCTTGTGTACATCTGCACGACAACGGCGGCACTTGGGATAACCACTTTACCCCCTTTGGCGGCACCATTGACTGGAACGCCCTCTGTGTTGCCCTGGGGGAGGGCGGCTATTCCGGCAATATCAACCTTGAGGTTCACCCTGCCCACGGTGCCTCGGACGGCCTGTTTTTTAAAACGCTGGAATACCAGTGCGCTGTCGCAGCCGAGCTTCGGGATAAAATCATCGCTGCACAAAAATAATTTTTTTGCCCCTCAGGGTTCTTTGCAACTGATTAGGAAAGGTGTACTATGAAGATCTGTGTTTACGGTGCCGCCAGTGATAAAATATTGCCTGCCCACATTGCAGCCGGAGAGCAGCTCGGAGAGCTGATGGCGCTGCGCCATCACGGATTGGTTTTCGGTGGCGGTGCCCATGGCATGATGGGTGCCGTAGCCCGGGGCGCTCACAAATACGGCGGTGAGATCACCGGTATTGCTCCCCGCTTTTTTGATGTGGGCGACATTCTGTTTCCGGACTGTACCCGATTTATCTTTACCGAGGAAATGCGGGAACGGAAAGCATTGATGGAACAGCAGGCAGATGCCTTCATCACCACTGCCGGCGGCATAGGCACCTATGAGGAATTTTTTGAAATACTGACCCTGCGTCAGCTAAGCCGACATGCTAAGCCGATTGTTCTTTTAAATACCTGCGGCTGCTTCGACCCACTGCTTGCGCTTTTGGAGGCCACCATCGCACAGGGCTTTGCCAAGCCGATTTGCCGGGAGCTGTACTGTGTATGTCAAACCCCGCAGCAGGCCTTAGATTATCTGGAGCAGGCTATATTACAGCCCGCATCGGATAAGCACTATAAAAATATTTAATTTTGCCAAAGGAGCAGGGTTTTCTCATGCATATTTCCACACCTAAAAAGGATATCGACCGGATCCTGTTTACCCGGGAGCAGCTTGCCGATAAGGTACACGAACTGGGCGAAATTCTGACCGAAGAGTACAAGGATAAGCTGCCTATCGTTGTCTGCATTTTAAAGGGCGCCAGTTTTTTCTATATTGACCTGTGCAGAGAACTGAAATGTCATATCAATTTGGATTTTATTGATGTATCCAGCTACGGAAACGGCACCAGTAGCAGCGGCGTTGTGCGCATGATCAAGGACCTGGAAAACAATATCGAGGGCCGCCATGTCCTGCTGGTAGAGGACATTATCGATTCCGGCGTTACCTTAAGTCATCTGCGCAAGCTGCTTTCCGCCAGGAACCCGGCATCCATCAAGATCTGCTGTCTATTGGACAAAGCCGGTGCCCATGCCAAAGAGCTGGAACCGGAATATCACGGTTTTGAAATTGGCAACGAGTTTGTGGTGGGCTACGGTCTGGATTATGCCGAATACTACCGCAATCTGCCCTATATCGGCGTCCTGAAGCCGGAGGTCTACGCCGACTGAGTTTGTCTTATCTCTTTTTTATAAAAAGCATCTCTGTTCCGTACTACCCGGAGCAGAGATGCTTTTCTTCTATACTGTTTTATGCTTTATTCACCGGAAACCACACAACCGCTTTAAACAGATCTCCGTCCACCGCCAGCTGCAGCTGACCGCCCTGCAGCTCCGTCAGACTGCGCGCAATGGAAAGCCCCAGTCCGCTGCCCTCGGTATGGCGGCTGCGATCCCCCCGGATGAACCGCTCTGTCAGTTCCTCCGCGCTGATATTCAACTGATCTCTGGAAATATTGCGGAAGGATAACACCGCCCATTCGTCCTGTTGTTCCAGGTCCATATACACGCGGGTACCGCTTTGAGCATACTTGCAGATATTGTTTAGCAGGTTGTCCAGTATCCGCCACAAATGACGCCCGTCCGCCATGACCGTCAACTGCTGCTTGGGCAGGCTGACCACAGGGGTCAGCCCTGCAGCCTGCAGCCGCTCGGTGTATTCGCCCAGCACCTGCTGCAATAGTACCTCCAGATCGCACTGCTGCGGATTGGTCGCCAACACTCCGCTGGATGCCTTAGACGCTTCTATCAGGTCCTCTATCAGCTTTTTCAGCCGGTTGGACTGCCGGTCCAATACCTCCAGATAACCGCAAAGAGTCTCATCCTGCGGATTTTTCTTTTTCATCAGGTCCACATAGTTAATAATGCTGGTCAGTGGGGTCTTAATATCATGGGAAACATTGGTGATCAACTCCGTCTTCAGATGCTCACTTTTCATGCGTTCCTGTACCTGCAGATTGACCCCCTCCTTGATATGAGTCAGGTCCTCCCCAATGCCCCGCATAGGCCCGCGTAGCCGATCCGTCCGCACCGGGGTATCCAGATCACCGACTGCCATATTACGGATAGCCAGCTGCAGATCCTTTAATCCGACTACCGCCCACACGATAATGGCAATACACAGCGTCGCCGCAATCAAACGGTGCAAAAAGAACAGTCCCTCGGAACCGCTATCAATCAGTATCAATATTACAATGCTATTGATAATCCAACCGCCGAGCAGCAAAAACACAGTTTTTCCCAAAACCGGCAGATTGCACACCGTCGCAAAGCAAAAGTGCACACCCTTTCCGGTTATTCTGC
The DNA here is from genome assembly GCA_002314755.1 of Faecalibacterium sp. UBA1762. GTDB lineage: Bacteria > Bacillota > Clostridia > Oscillospirales > Ruminococcaceae > UBA1762. The sequence continues at coordinate 14,508 of DCHC01000019.1, forward strand.
CAAGCCACCTGATCAACCACCATACCAAACTGTTTTTCCAAAAGATACCGCATTTAAACCGTACTGCAAGATTTAAAAGGGCTCCCAGTACAAAGGTCTCCATCGCAAAAAGGCAAAAAACCGCGCCGACAATGGCCAAAATGGCAGAGAACAAATCATTCCAGACGGAATAGTCGTTTACGGCATCCAATATTTCTATGCCGCCTGCAGCTGCCAAAACGCCTAAGGTACCGAACAGGATGATGACCCCCTCCAACGGGACATTACATAAGCGGGTGGGTACTGCCTTTTTGCTTTGGTCAATATGGCCCGCCGCGCAAAAAGAAATCAATAGTCCTATTAATGCAAACAGATACCCGATGCCCGCCACAGGAATAAACCAATCCGAGGCATCCAACAGGTTGCTCATAAAACCTGCAAAACCGGCAAACCTATCCCCCGGCTGTAGCTCATTCGCCAGGCTGACAAACACCGTCAGCTGCAAATCTCCTTCTTGATACGGGGTTTTCCCCGGCAGGATTTCATTGTCTTTCTCAAGCTCCTGCTCCGACTGTCCGTCAGTTGCCGCAGTCTCTTTTTCTATAATATCTCGTTTTTCACCGTAATGTTCTGTCGACTTCTGTGTCTCGGCGGCCGTAAGTAATGCCGCATCCTGTACCAGAGAGGCTTCCTCCGGAATCACCTTGTAAACCTGCGTATCCGATTCTACCCGGTACAGCTTTGCCACTGCCGGAACATTCTCGACCAGTTCCACCAGCTGCTGCAGGGTTTCCAGCCCATAATACTGCGCAAGATCAAAGCTTTCCTGAACAAAAATTGTCTCATCACCCTGTTCCGTTGTCTCCAGTACCACACCGTCCAGAATAACAGTAAAGCGCAGATTGATATACTCCTGTTCTGCCTGCACTGCGCCGGGGTTGTAGAGTTCCTGGTTCATAATGACATCCGTATAGCTCCAAAGCATATTCTGCAGCTTACTCTGAATCATCTTTTGCGGATTGCCGTATACAGAAAAGCTGTTGTCAATACTCCATGCAGCCGCAACCGTTGCACCCACTGCAAGCGGCAGGCAGATAATTGCCAAAAGAAAAGCCAAAATCCGAATCGGCTGGCTATATATCACTTTTTTCACCGTCAACCCTCCACTTTATCCGATTCCAAGCGGTAACCTTTTCCCCACACCACACGCAGATATCGCGGCTCTGCCGGGTTGATCTCGATTTTTTCCCGCAGGTGTCGGATATGTACCGCTATCGTCCCTTCTGCGCCAATAGGGTTGGTATTCCAGACCGCGCGGTAAATTTCAGTGGGCGACAGCACCTCTCCAACATGCTGCATCAACAGATATAAAATATCATATTCTGTCGGGGTCAAAGCCACCGGTTCCCCGTCTAATGTAACAGTTTTGCTTCTGTCATCCAGCATAATGCCACCCACAGCCAAACATTTTTCCGGCTTTGCAGGCAGTGCGCCAAGCTGAGTATACCGTCGCAGCGCGCTGCGTACCCGTGCCAAAACCTCTACCGGATTAAATGGCTTGGTAATATAGTCATCCGCGCCCATATTTAACCCCAATATTTTATCGGTATCCTCACTTTTTGCCGTCAACAGAATGACTGGCAGATTGTACTGCCGGCGTAGCGTGGACAGGGTAGCTATTCCATCCATTCCGGGCATCATAATATCCAAAAGCAACAAATCCACCTGCCGAGCGGCCAAAAGCTCCAACACCTGCTGACCGTTTTCCGCGCTGAGCAGGTCATACCCTTCTCCGCCAAGATAGATTTTCAGCGCATTGACAATATCCTGCTCATCATCGCAAATCAAAACCGTACTCAAAGTCGAAATCCTTTCCCTCTATCCTCATTTTTGTTTTTCAAAAGCTTCCTCCTTATTATAGGTAAAAAAACATAAAAATGAAAGAGATAACCTTTTAAGATTTTGTTAACCTTTTCCCTACTGAGAAAAGGGCAAGACAGTCTTGAAACTGTCCCGCCCTTCTTTCATACATATTCTGTTTCTACCACAATTTCGGTAGAATAACCGGGATACTGCCGCTGCAGCTGCTCTACCAACTGCCCGCGAACCCCCTCCCAGTCCTGCAGCTTGTAATCCACCACCAGATCACAGTATATTTTCATCTCAGCCTCGCTGACAAAAACAGCGTGATAACTGATTACATGAGGTTGAACCCGAACAAATTCCGCCAAAAGCTGTCGCAACGCCCTTCCTGCCTCACTTGCCCGGTTCACGGCATAAATACCGAACACCATGGTCACATGATAGGTATGCATCAGGTACAACTGTAGGCCGTGTATAACCTCGTAGACCTCTTCCACCGTTTTACTGTGATCCACCTCGATATTGACCGAGCCGGAAAACCGGTCGGGTCCATAGTCATGCAGCCTCATATCCGCTGCATTCTGCACTATCTCGCAGCCGCGGATTTCCTGATAAAGGGTATCCGCCAGCTCCCGATTGCCGGATTCCCCCAACAGGGAGGATACAGTATCCAACAGCACCTCCATACCCGCTTTGAGGATGATCACCGAGTTGATCACACCCGCCCATCCGTCAACACAGACGGCAAACAATACCCAAAGTAACGAGGAAAAAACGGTGACCGCCGACACAAAGGAATCGTTGCGGCTTTCGGTACCCACCGCCACCAGCGCAGCGGAATCTACCTTTTTGCCAACGCGGATGGTGCTCTGTCCGTGGAAGAACTTGATCACTGCGGAAACGGCAATCAAAATCAAGGCCGCTTTGGAAATTTTCAGTTCTTCCGGATGAAGGATACTCCGAACCGAGCCAAGCAGCATCTCACTGCCGCTGACTAATATCAGTACGGAAATAACCAGTCCCGTCAGATACTCCATTCTGCCAAAGCCAAAGGGATGCTTTGCGGTTGGGCGGCGTCCGCTAAGCCTGGTACCTACCAGGGCAAGCACCGAGGTGGCCGCATCCGTCGCATTGTTCACACCCTCTGCCAGAATAGCAACCGAGCCGGACAAAATACCGGTCATAATTTTTGCCAACGCAATCAAACCGTTCAGCAAAATGCCCTGCATCGAGGTAACCGTAACCGCGCCCTCCCGGGTCCTGGAGTCCTGATGCAATAGCCGATACATCCATCCCATTTTTCTACCTCTTTTTCCGGTAATATTAATAATTATGGAAGCTGATGTTCATATCCACACCACCGGAAATACCGTCAACCGAACCGGTACTGGAATACTGCCACACCTCATACCTACCTGTGTAATCCGTTTGTGTAGTATAGTGTGCCAGCCAGAAATGATATGCCGAAAGCTCGCTGACATTTAATTGGTTCATAAACCAGCTTTTGCTGGCGTATACACCGGCGAGATAACCGCTATTGACAACGGTTTTACAAAACGCCTGGGCAATGGCTGTACGCTGTGCCACGCTCAAAGCATCTGCACGGCCGTCCTTTGCGGAGGTGGAATATTCTGTATCAAAATAGATTGGGTAGGACAGAGCGTATCCCTTGACCATCTCCACTGCCATACTGGCTTCCTCTACTGCCTCCTGCTGGTCGACTGCCTGGCTGAATACATAAGCGCCTATCTTTAGTCCCGCCGCTGAAGCTCCGGCAAGGTTGGTACGGGCCATAGAATCCTCTACCAATGCACCGGTGCCGTAACCACGATAACCCACGCGGATAATGACAAAGCTGATGCCTGCTGCCTTTACCTTTGCCCAGTCAATTGTCTCGTTCCAGCGGGATACATCGATTCCCATACAGTCAGAGCGAACGCCGTTAGAATCAAAATAGTAGGTCACCCCTTGAATAATCTGCCAACCGGTCACCTTGTTATGATTCACATCGTAATAATATGTTTTTCCGTCAATGGTCTGCCAACCGGTATAAACGGTAATTTTCTCCGTTTTTTCACCGACTGTGATTTGATAACCTGCGACCGGGGTGCCGTCTTGCTGAATCAGCGTGACCTTTTCTGCCTTGTAAACCTGATACACCGCCGAAACCGTCATATTTGCAGTGACATTGGTTGTATCTGATGACCAACCGGTAAAAACATAGCGCTTATTCTCACCGGTCATAGACGGAACCTCGGGGGGTGTAGCCGTACCGCCCTGCTCCACCGTTACGCTGGAGAGTGTCGTTCCGTCCGCATTGACAAATACCACTGTATATCCGCCGGATTCTGGCCCCCGCGGTGCGGAAAGCTCCCCTGACTGAACAACCGTATCTGCCACATATCTCACGCCGTAGCTTAATGTACCATTCTCTTCAACCGGTTCCACATCACTGACCGATCCGTCTACAAGCAACAGACAAGGCATACCGAAAGCGCCTGTTCCGGTTTGGTATGTATATGTATATTGAGTATTGCCTTTGTCATCTGTAACCGGCTGTTCCTTTTTCTCCTCGTTTGCGGGAACATATTCGACGGTATCCTCTTTCTTTTCAGCCGCCTGTTGCTCTCCGTACTGGCTATCCTCCTTGCGAACCTCAACTTCCTTTTCGTCCACTATTTTTTCGGAAATATCTTCTATCTTTTGATATACGACCTTAAACTCCGCCACCTTAAAGAAGGATGATTCCGGGACTGTAAAGCCCTCCTGTTCCTGCAGTGTAAACTTATAGTTACCCGCCGGTATCCAGGACAAATACAAATTGCCATCCAAGGAATCTATGGCAAAGGTCTTGTCGTAATCCGCATTCTCTTTGTCCAAGCCCTGTACTCGCAGCATAAACTTTACATTTCGTACAACCGCTCCAGATTTATCCACAATGTTAACATTTAAATCCTGCGTAGCGCTGGAAATTTTCAAAAAAAGCTCGACCGGCTGCTCCTCGACTCGCTCCACGGTATCCGAGCCGGAGCCGGAACCGGATCCGGAATTCAGCTGCAGACTTGGGAAAGAGGTCGTAGCTGAGGATACCACTTTGATTTTAGTCACAGTCTCGGAAATAATCTGCTGAACCGTCTCAACCTGTACCGGCCGCAAAAGGCCACACACCGCCAACACGCCCGTGGCCACCGCTACTGTACCGCAAGCCGCCAGCAAAATAATCCTGTTCTTGATATCTGCTGACCACCAGCCTGTAAATTTTTCCCACAACTTCATCTGTCTGCACCGCCTTGCATTATCCGATTGTTTCAAATATTTTTCTATTTTACCACATTTTTTTCCGCCTGTCCATTTTGAAAAAGAAAAAAGCATTTTGGAAATTCAGAAAAGATATCATTATCAAACTTGTTTTATGCCTACTCTTCCCCAAAAAAAGTCACCGTATCTCTGCGGTGACTTTCCTCTTAATTAATCTACAATTATCCCATAATCGTCAAGGGAATATATGCCAGCCAGGGATGCTCCGGCTGCAGCACCTCTGCCACTGGGCGGTTGACTCCCTCAACCTGTTCGCCGGCGGTCAAAGTAAATTCTCCCGAAGCATACAAAAAGGTTGCCGGAATATCCGTACACCCACCGTCAGGCAGAAGGCGGCTGGGATTGGTAAAGGTCGTCAAATGCTTTTTACCTGAAACTGTCCATCCCTCCGGCAGCATCCAGTTGACATCATAGCTCTGCTGCTGGGTAGAATCGTTAAACAGGGTTAGCTTTACCCGAATACTCTCCCCGGGGGCAATATCCGGTTGCCGGTCATACTCCACCAACCAACGGCCGGTAGCAAACCTTCCCCGATAGGAATAGCGGGACACCTGAAGCATCTGTTCCACAAACTCTCGTCCGGCAAAGGTCTCCAAATCTTTTTCCGTCCAGCTATCCGGTCCATCCGTAATCTCCACACCGTTTTTACGGCAGATTTCCTGCGCGGCAGCCAGCACACGATCCGTCAACTCCGTGCAGTTTTCCGGAGCCTTTTTGTAGAACATATCGCCTCTGTTCAGACTGACCGTAATAATGCGATCCCCAATATACTCTTTCCAATCCTCCGGAATGATCTTGGTTCCGTACATAATGCCCATCAGGGAACCGGCCGTAGCGCCGGTGCAGTCGGTATCATCACCGCATCCGATTGCCACACACAGGGTCTTTTTAAAATCACCCTCGCCGTACAACAACCCCAATAAGGTATAGCCTACATTGGCAGGTGCCTCAAACCAACCCAGGTCCCGTGTGACCTCGCGCACCTTTTCCCGGGCGTCCTCCCATGCAATGCCGCTGTCATAGGCTTCCACTGCTGCGCGTACGCTTTGGGCAGTACGGCTCTGCTCCGGAATTTTGGACAGACCCAACTGGATCAGTCTGCGCAGATCGGAGATGACATAGGCGGCACTTTCCATTGCCTCAACAAAAATGGCTGCCATGGTGCCCTCGGCAAGTCCGTGGTCCACGCATGCGTCATAATAGGCGTAACGTACCGCTGCATTAGGACAGGCAGGCATCAACCCCGCCCAAATTTCCGTACGAATCCATGCGCCGTTGGAATCCTTCCACGGGTTATTATATTCACCGGAAAGGGGCGGCAATAAGCCGCTGCGCATATTGGCCTTACCGATTCCGTACTCATTCCAGTGGGGAGTGACATATGTCAGCCAGGTCTCACCCAAAATATTCTCGTCTACCTGGTCAATCCCGTATCTTTCCACTGCAGTCAACCAAGCCAACTGCAGGTCCAGGTCGTCATTGGGCAACGGCTCCCCCTTAGGGGAAGTATAGCCTGTAATATGGTTAATCTGACGAGCGCCCTCAAAGGGGGTACCCATTGTTCCGCCGATATTTTTTCCAAGCCAGCAGGCGTACAGCTTATCCCTCAGGGCAGCACGGTTCAGTTGAATCATCTTTATCCACACTCCTTTTTTCTTTCATTATAGCAATAAATCAGCAAAAAGAAAAGCCCCAGACAATCAAAAACGGTTGTCCGGAGCTGCCAAAAATAACGATGGAAAATTGTGCATATTCCCAGTATCCGTCATGTTTTTTCCGCCACCGCATGCATCGGCAGCTTGCCTGTACCGGCAGACCGTTGTACCGTCTTCCGGGATCGGCTGTAATTGGTGTGCCGTTTGCCTTCTGTCTTTTTTCCCGGGCTATGCTGAGCATTTCGGCTTTCTGCCGTTGTGTCTGCCGACACCTGGTTTTTGACAGATGGAGCGTTTTTCTTTCCGTTTTGGGGAGGAATTCTGTTATCCTGCTCCGGCCCCCCCTCTGTCACTGGGCATACCGGTTTGCGGACCGGCTCCGGCGGGAAGCTTGCTCTTCGCTTGAGATACTCCTTTTCATTCTGCATCAGAATCAGTAAACGGGCACAGTTTTCCGCATCAGAAAGGGCGTCATGCTTTATTCCGTCAAAGCCCAGTCCCATGTATTCCACCGCCTTAGAAAGGGAGATGGCATTACGGTAGCCCACGCTTTTGGTAAACACCTTTTGAAAATCTGTCCAGTGAGAAAACGCCTGGCGAGTCTCGGGGGTCCATAGCTGCTTATAGCCGCACTCCCGTTCTATCTGCGCATGGTCGCTGTCGCTCCAGGCATACATCAAGACCGTGCCCTCCCCCAGCCAACTTACAAAGCGGGGCAGCACCTGCTCTAAATAATCGGCGTCTCTCAATGTTTCCGCCTTTATTCCTGTCAACTTGGCAACGCTCCAATGAATTTTGGTATTATACCGGGGCCTGACATAACTGCAAAACCGATCAACAACCTGAAAATGCTCATCAATTTTCACGGCACCGATTTCGATAATCTCATGGGGCAGCTTTGCCCGCAGTTCGGTGTTTTTTTGTGCGACCATATTCATTTCTAAATCAATGAAAACCCGAATCATACGGCATCTGACCCTATCCCATCCATTTTAATACATTTTATTATCACATTATCAGACAGGAATGTCAAGGGAAAGATACTGTTAAACGCCAAAAAGTTGGGCTTTCTGTCCTTTTTATTACGCACCCAGGTAATATAGCTGTCTGCACACCTCTCCGAACACCGGTGCCGCCGACTCGGAAGAGGAATCCACCGAATCCAGCAACACTGTCACTGTATATCTGGGGTTATCCGCCGGGTAAAAGCCGATAAACCAACTTTCGTACAACTCTGTCTGTTCTCCGGAATCATTTAGGGTATACCGCCCTGTCTGCGCTGTGCCGGTTTTACCTGCAAGCTCCGTCTCCGGGATATCCGCCCCTTTTCCAAGACCTTCCTTTACCACACTTTTCAGCATTTGACGCAGACATTGCGCTGTATCCGGCTGAAAAAGCTGAATCCGAACCGGGTCATAAAGACTTTGCGTCACTTTTTTGGTATGACTATCTGCCAAACCCACCACCAGTGACGGAGAAAGAAAAAGGCCGTCATTGGCAATGGTATTAAAAAGCGCTGTCATCTGTAAAGGAGTCGCCGTCAGTTTGCCCTGTCCAAAACACAGTTCAGCCAACTCCCCGGCATTTTGTAAAACTTCCCCGTCGGGATAATTTCCTTTCCCGGCAAACCAGCCTCCTCCCAGATGCGTAGCGGAGCCCAATCCGCAAAGCGTGGAATACTCCGTGATATCCTGAATTTTCAGTTTTTGGCCCAGCTGAATAAAATAACAGTTGCAGGACACGGTCAACGCCTGGGCAAGATCGACCTGGCCGTGTCCTACCTGCCGGGCACAGTGGTAGGTATGTCCGTCCACCGTGATCTGGCCTATACAGGTATAGCTTTGCTGACTGTCTATCCCCTGTTCCAGCGCAATGGCAGCCAGCAACGGCTTGTAAACCGAGCCCACATTGTAGGAACTGAACGCACGGTTCACCAGTGCAGTATCCTCCGCCAGAATGCTTTCTGCCACATTCTGCGGGTCAAATGTGGGCCAACTGACACAGCCCCGGATACACCCTGAATTTGTCTCCATCACGATAATGACGCCCGTTGTTAGGTGTTGTGCCGCAACATCTTCACAGATTCTCTGTGTTACGCTATCAATACTAAGCAGCAGAGCATTTCCACTGCCCTGCTTTCGTACAAGCGTTGGCTCGCTCACGGCCTGTTTTCCGGCTGTGGCATAACACTGTAAAGATATTCGATCCTCTCCGCCGGAAAGAAATTCATCAAATGCCCGTTCCAGCCCGCTGATTCCCACACCGTCACTGTCACAGTACCCGATAATATGTGCCGCCAGCTGGTTATCCGCATACCTCTTGGGGTATTCAAATACTCCCTGTTGCCCTGCAGCAGTCTGTTTCAGCTCCACCGGATAAGGGGTTGTCCCATCCACTCCCCGGTATAGTGCCGCCGCATTTTCCCCGGCAGTCTCTTTGAAAAAGCGGGTATAGTCTGTAACTCCGTCACAAACCAATGCCGCCCATGCGGTTTGCTGTTCGGTCAAAGGGCGCATAGCGCAGTCATAGATTGTCCCCCTTGCCGATGAAAGCGGATATGTCAGCGTGGTCTGCTGCTGTACAGCACGCGCTGCCTCCTGATCCGCAGCCAATACGGCAAGCCGTGCCTCACATAACGCAAAAGCAGTAACCACCGACAACACAATCGCAGACAGTCTGCGCTGCAAGCTGCCCATTTCGCGCCACGCTCTGTATATCGCCGATTTTCTTTTAATCCGATATGCCTGCCGGCTAATCGATCTGCAATCCTGTCCGTTTTTCTTTTTTTTGTGCATAAAAAAGCGCCCCCTTTCCTTTTAAGGAAAGTATGGGCGCATTGTCAAAAGATAATCGGCTTACCGCGATTCCATTTTTTGCTGAATGCTCTTAATCAGGTACCTGCCAGTCTGAGCCATCAGGATGCTCGCCTGTTGCTTCAACCCATCCGGGAAACTGACGATAAAGTTATCCGCCTCAAAGGTGAAATTCCCCTCATAACCAATTTCAGCCAATGCCTGGGTAATGGGTTCCCAGTCCAGATTCCGGGTAAACGGCAGGGTATGACAGTCATGCAGATAATCCACATCGTGAACATGCAGTGCCTGCAACCGGTCCTTACCCATGCTACGGATAAACTCTGCCGGATCGTATCCGGTCAAAGCGCAGTGACCAATATCCAGACAGCCGACCAGATAAGGGCTATCAATAGTGTCGATCATCTCGCAAAAATCCTCCGGTGAGGAGCACACACTTGGCACAATATAACCGCGCTTTGTATCAAACTGCCACATGTTTTCGGTGCAGATACGGATATTCCACTCCTGAGCATAAGGCAACAGCTCCCGGTAAAGCTCTACAGTTGCCTTTTTCATCTCCTCGTGATTTGCCATATACTGCTTATGCTGTCTTGGATGCACCACAATATTGCGTGCCCCCATCCGCGCAGCTACCTCCATAGACCGCAGGATCCGATCCCGGATCTCGGTATCATAGGGTTCTGTTCCGCGAGAGGAGGGAAACGGCGCATGAGCCTGTACGATTTTCAGTCCTTTTGATTCCGCATAATTCCGTAGCTTCTCTGCGTGAAACAACGCCGCATCAGTACAGAAGATACCCTCGCCCTTTTCCATCCCGAAAAAAGACCAGTCAATTGCGTCAAATCCACTCTCCGCCATCATATCAATACATTTTTCATCTCCGAATACCCGGGCAAGAACATCTGTTTGTGTAGTCAGTAACATTTTAAAGACCATTCCTTTCTTGTAATTGTGCTGACCTGTGAAGCAGGTGCAGTGCCCGCTTAGCACTGCACCTGCACAAATTCATTTCTGCAAAAAGGGTTGTAACAGGGCTGAAAGTCCCAGTCCAGTCTGAATGACATGATGATTCGGTCAATCGCCCATCAGTAGTTCCGCGGTATCCAGGTTTCCGCGGCAGCCGCTGAAACTGAGCTGATAGGTATTATACGCTCCGCTATACCAAAGGCTGTCGCAGCTGACCCGTATCAGATAGGTGTGTGTACCGGGTTGTAGCTCAAACCGAAAGCCCGCAACTGACGACCCGTTGTTGTTTATCATATTTAGCTCGGCTATCGGCTCAATCTGCTGCCCACCGGGATCATTTGCCGTGATGACCAGCTTCAGATATCTGCCCTCTACGCCGCCAAGTGCAGCACGGTCGACTGTAAGCTTTTTCCCTGTAACTGTCAAGGCGTTCTCTATGACCGGATTATCCGCTGCATTCCGGGTATCCTGTTCACCCCATAAAAGCGCCGTAGCGCCCATATTGTAGGTGTGTGCAGCCACTCCGTCGTACTCATAGCTGATACTTTCGCTCTTTTCAAATGCCGTCGCTTTTATCCCGGTTATGGTAAAGACCGAGTTTCCGGGGGTATCTAAACGAAGCTTCAGATTCGGCTCATAATCCAATTTCAGTACGGCGGTCTTTTCTTCGGTGGTCTTGACCACTTTTGCTCTTACCGAATTACTTTCGGAATATCCCCGGTTGTACTCGGCATAGAACAGCTGGAGATCACCGTCCTTATCACTGGTATAACTGATCTCCAGTTCCAAAGAACATTCCGACAGGTCAAACCCACCTAACATCGCCTGGAAATTGGTGATTTGCGGGTCCTCATCTTCAGCGGTTACCGTCAGCTCACCGTTTTCGTAGTGGAAGGACGCATTGAATCCGCTGGCGTGCTCCAGCTTGCATACTCCCTTTACCGGTGTACCCGTGGCAGCGGTCTGTGCTGTATCCGGGTCAATTTCGCCTGCACTGTCGCTTCGCAGCCAAATGGCAAAATTGTCCACCGTCTTATAAGGAACATAGTGTGTGTAAATATACTCCGCGACCCGATAATACCGCATGGTATTCTGCACACCGTCTAAACTGAAGGACAGCAGCATTTCAGTCTTGGGTAACAGGGCAACCGGTATATTTTCCGCGTCTGCCTCAATCTGCTCAATAAATTTCTGCTGGCTGTACTCCCCGCTCAACAATCCGGGGCTTTGATTGACATAGACAGGGCTTTTGCGTTTCAGCAGTGCATACAGTGTGGACTGGTTGGTGAAATCCAGATAGGTATCGTCCTCATCCAGCAGATCATCCATCTCTTTTTTCAAGGCAGAATACTGTCTTTGCATATCTGCCGCAATGACGACCCGATCCACCTTTTTATTCACCGTTTCCCGCAGAGTGACATTCCCGGCTTCATCGGTCAGGTGAACCTGGGCGATCTGCCCGTTATCAAACCGCATATAGGAATAATCCAGCAGGGCGTAGCAGCTGATCAGCTGACCGTTAAACATCACGCCGCTGAAAAGCATACCGGCCAGCAACAACGCAGGCAGGACAATACGGCCGGGCTTGCCAGCCTGTCCGTCGGAACTGCCGCGCCAAATCAGCCAGATACCCAGGGCCAACGCCCATGCACCCATAGCGAGGCAATAAACCGGGATACTTTCATACAGACAATGCCGTACCAAAGTCCGGGGAAAATTAATAAAATACGCAACTGAAAAGCCATAAAACATCCAGACGCTGTCCACCGGCTTTTCCCCCTGTCTGTACAGACGGATGCAGCGCACCGCCTGTACCGCAACCAGCGTCGCAATTGCCACAGGGGTGACAAAATAAGTCCAAACCATAGCCACTCCGGAGGTAGTATCGGTGGCAAGACTTTCATATGCCCAGTTCTGGTTAGAAAGGGCCATGACCTCCAAGAACTCCCGTAGGCGGGAGAATGGATTGATACCCTTGATCACGCACAAAACGACTAACGGCAATCCCACACTGCAGGTGGCAGCTACACCTCCGGCTGCAAAAGCGGCTCCCTCTTTCCATGTGCGGTTCTTCAGCATCTGTACAACGGCTGCAGTTGCCAAAACCAAAATACAGCCGCCGCCGACCGAAAGGCCGATATCTCCGCGCCACAACACGGCAAACGCGCAACTGAGCCAGAACAGATAAAAGCGGGAAAAGTTTCTTTCTCTCAACACCCAACACAGAGCCAAAACTGGGATATAGGCGATATTACAGTACCAGTCACCCGGTCCGATACCGGTGATTGGCAGCAGCAGCGCCACGGCAAATGCCGCGTCACGCCCTACGCAGCGACGCAGAATACCGTAAAATAACAGTACTGTCAAGGCGAGCGATACACCGCTGTACCAGGTGAAACAGGCACCCAACGAATCCCCGTTAATCAGTCCCCAAATAATACCCTCCAGGTAATCTGTCATCATATGGGCTGCATGGGTTTCCACAGATGGGATCTGTCCAAAGTTTAAAAAGCCGCTGATGCTGACCGCATTGTTTGCCCGCTCAAAGAAATCCGAATAAGCATAGGTCTGCAGATACGGTTGTTTGGAGAGCAGCGCAGCCACCGTCAGAACTATCGGGTACCAAACCTGACGGTAATCCTGTGTTTTTGCCTTTACCAAGACCTTCTTGCGAGGTGGCAGCAGCATAAAAGCGACACTGAACGCAATGCCCAACCCCAACAAAACCCATGCCGCTATCCGCAGCGGGCCGAAAAAAACAGAAAACCTGTTTAAAATATTACCAAGCTCCTGCCAAACCAAAATAGCGGGCAGGGTCAGGCTCAGCGGCAACAGACAGTAGGGCAACCTGCTGCCCCTGTTTTGTGCGACCGAGGATAATCCCACCGGCAACGCAACCGCAAATAACAGCGCCAATGCTGAAATCACCTGCCAAACCGGAGCATTTAGATTGCTGCCCAGTGCAATTTGCAGGGTAAAGGATACCGGCAGAGAACACATCAGCGCTGTATGTACCCATGCCATAGGTATCTTTTCTACGGCGGCAATATGCCGCAATCCAGCCCAGATAAGCAGCAGGATAACTGCAGCCAACGGAAAAATATGGGACCAACGCAGAACCACGTCGTTGTCCGTACCAAATGTCCGGATAAAATCCAGCGCGATCGCCAGAAATCCGATTCCGCTATAAACGCGTAACAAATTTGTCAGATGACCGGTTTCCTCATCCTGTTTGCCGCCAATCGCAAGCCCGCAAAGCAGCCACAGTGCCAGCAGACAAAGCGGTATCAGCACCGCAACCCAAGCCATCATTCTGCCGGTACGGGCTGCAATATCTGCATTTGCTGAGGTCGCAGCCCCCAATAGCCTGTCAAAGGATGTAATAGCGGTATCCTCCCACGGACGGTACCAGAAAAAAGCCTGCATCGTTAGATAGACTGCAGGCCATAACGGACGGTCTTTCCATTGACCGAAAAAAGTGGATCTTCCTTCAGTATGCATAACCAAAACGCAACCTTTCTTTTACTGAAGTGTATACCTCCTCCGGGCTTCTCCTGTTTGATAAAAAACCATTTCTGCGGTTTTTTCCCCTGTAAAAAGCAACCTATATACCCGGGTCGGCACGATATACAGTACAACCTAACTATACCACACTGCCTGCCTTTTTTCAAGACACAATCTCATACCGCCTACCCCCCTGCAGCGCTCTTGAACCTTGAGCGAAAATGGCTTATAATAGTTTCAAAAGGGGGAGTTACAATGAACACTGCTTTTCAGAAGTCCAAAACCTGGATTTCTTCTGCCCATCAGGGCTTTGTGCAGGGTAAAATGGCGCCCAATACGCTTTCTGCATATTATCTGGCAGCCCTAAAGGGTGCGGATATGATTGAAACCGATGCCCGCACCACCAAAGACGGCGTTATCGTGGTCAATCACGACGCCGAAGTAAAGGGCTATAACGACAAAGGAGAACCGGTCCGGTATGTCATCTCTGAAACCGATGCGGCATCCGTTACCCGCGTCATTCTTGCACCGGAGGATCCCAACGGCACGCAGTATCTGCCCACCTTGGAGCAGGTGCTGAATTTGGCATACTATACCGGCATGCGGATCAATATTGACCTGAAGGAGGGTCTCGCCCATGCGGAGGATGTGGCAAAGCTGGTAACTGCCTTCGGTATGCGCGGCAGGACCGTCTACGCTACAAACGGGGCAGGTGCGACCGCAATCCACAAAATATTGCGTATCGACCCTGCGGCGCAATTTATTGATACCGTGGGCAATTATACTGCGGAAAATCTTTGCTCCGTGCCGGATTATCCTGCCAAATGCTTTGCCTACACCCACGATTTTTCAGCCGAAAACATTGCCCGGGTGCGCCGCTCAGGTTGTATGCTGGCAGCAATCTCCTTAACCGAGGAAAATGCCCTTGCCGCCTTTGTTCACCACCCGGATATGGCTGAATATCCCCACACCAGCGATTTTTCCGCCATTGACAAGATGCTTATAGAGAAAATGTCTGTTCCGGACATAAAAAGTAAGGGAGAAAGCCAATGATTACCGAAGAAAATTGCCGTACCGCCATGCTGCTGGGCAGCGACGGCGTACAAAAGCTGCAAACTGCTGGGGTGCTGATTTTTGGTATCGGCGGTGTAGGCGGACACATTGCAGAAGCCCTTGCCCGTGCCGGTATCGGACGCATTACTTTGGTTGATCGGGATGATGTCAGCCTTTCCAATATCAACCGGCAGACGGTGGCACTGCACTCCACCCTTGGAAAAGCCAAGGTGGATGTAATGGCAGACCGCATTTCAGATATCAACCCGACTTGCCGCATTCAGCCTGTCAGGTTGTTCTACCTGCCGGAAACCGCTGACCGCATCCCCTTTGACGGCTACGATTATATCATCGACGCGGTGGACAATGTCACCGCCAAGCTATCCATTATCCGGCGTGCCGTCAGCTGCAATATTCCCGTCATCAGTTGCATGGGAACCGGTAACAAACTGCATCCTGAGCTACTGCAGATTGACGACCTGTCCAAAACGACCGTGTGCCCTCTTGCCCGTGTAGTCCGCAGAGAGCTGCGCAAATTTGGTATTGAGCACATCCCGGTGCTATATTCTACCGAGGAGCCGCGCAAACCGGATGTTGCTGCCGCCGCCGATTTTCTGGATGAAACCGCCGCTGTGCCGCCTGCGTCTGTCAGCTTTGTCCCCAGTGTGGCAGGTCTGATGATTGCCGGTTATGTAGTGCGCAACCTCACGAAACAGGGTCTTTGATGAAGTTGAGCTGACGCATTGCAGTCAAGCCCGGCACTCTGTTTGCCAAAACGATTAGAAAATTTGTAAAAATGCTCTTTTTTCATAGCAAAATATGCAAAACACTTTTCGTTTGTGATAAGATGACATCAGGTCACATACATACATTTCAACTGTCTGAAACAGGACGGCTGAACAAATAGAAAGGACGGTTTTTGTTATGCTCATTAAAAACGGTTTGGTTTATACTGAGAACTACACCTTTGAAAAGCGGGATCTGTCTTTTGCGAACGGCGTAATTACCGCCGTTGGTCTACCCGGTACCCTGCCGGAGGAGACTGAGATTCTGGATGCTACCGGTAAATACGTATTACCCGGCTATGTGGATATCCATGTTCACGGCGCTGCCGGCACCGATTTTTCTGACGGCACCGAAGCGGATATCCGCAATATGGCTGCCTACGAGGCAACCCAGGGTGTGACTAGCTTCTGCGGTACCACCATGACCTTCAGCGAGGAGATTCTGTCCGGTATTATGGACGCCGCCAACAATGTCATGGCAAACCCCGGTGAAAAGGAATGCACCCTGCGCGGCATCAACATGGAGGGTCCGTTTATCTCGATGGCAAAGAAGGGCGCCCAGAATGGCAAGTACATCATGGCTCCCAATTTTGAGATGTTCGACCGGCTGCAAAAGCGCAGCGGCAACCGCATTCGTCTGGTAGATATCGCCCCTGAAGAAGAGGGCAGTATGGATTTTATCAAAAAAGCCAGCAAGAGCTGTACGGTTTCCATCGCCCACACCACCGCAGGCTATGATATCGCAGCTGCCGCCTACAAAGCAGGTGCTTCTCACGCAACCCATCTTTTCAATGCCATGCCCGCCTACCAGCACCGTGATCCCGGTGTTGTGGGCGCAGCCGGTGACTATGCCGCCCATGTGGAAATAATCAGTGACGGCATTCATCTGCATCCCAGTGTGGTACGCAACACCTTCCGTATGTTCGGCGCGGACCGTGTATGCCTGATCAGTGACAGTATGCGGGCTGCCGGTATGCCAAACGGCGAATATAGCCTGGGCGGTCAAAAGGTCATCATGACTGACGGCAAGGCCACCCTGGAGGACGGCACCATCGCCGGCAGCGCTGTCTGTCTGGCGGAGATGGTACGCCGCGCCGTACGGTTCGGTATTCCCGTAGAGACCGCTGTCCGCGCCGCCACTGCCAACACTGCCAAGGCAGCCGGTCTGTTTGACACGGTCGGCTCTCTGGAGGTCGGCAAATGCGCCGATGTGGTCATTATGGACCGTGACCTGACCCCGGAAAAAATCTTCCTGCGCGGAAAAGCCCTATAAGTAACCTGTAAATGAAATGCCCGTCGACTGCCTGAATGAACAGACAACCGGCGGGCATTTTCTATACAGAAATGCTGTTATTTCGTCTTTTGGGCCAGCTTCATAAATTCCGCACAATCCGCAAAACGGGCAACAAGCTCCTCATCCTGCGCATCATACAGGGTGCGCATCGCAACAGAAAAATCTGCCAGGAAATACTGTCCGTCCAAAGCTTCGCCGGTTTCGGAATTGGTAGCCACAACCGGCAGCTCCAGTCCTGCCAGTAAAGCGGAATCGCCCCAGCGGAACGCCATTTTATCATATTCCTGCTTTTCACTGTCCTGCGGATAACCGTAAGGATCGTCCAAAAAAGCAAAAAGCTGGGCATAATCCTGCAGACCGTCAAAAGAATCTGTAATAAAGATTAAAGAAGAACTGGTAGACAAATCCGTGGTGATCTGCAGCTCTGCCGCCATCTGCATTTGAGCGTCCACCTGCTCCATTACCTCCGGGTCATCATAGTTCTTGGTATATTGGCAGATATTCAGAATAACCTTACCGTCACCGTTCACATCATGAAAATACGGGCTTAGCCCCTCCTCCAATGCGGTGATGGTCTCATCCGGCAGCGTGTATGCGGTAATGATTGCAATCTGCTGGTCTGCCTCTTCGTGAAAAATGATATCATGAATCAGCCAACCTGCCAGAACCACCAAACAGCTGACAATAACGATCTGCCACTTATGGTAGTGTAACCAATTTTTTCGCGCCTCCTGAGGGGTCAGCTTGACCTCCTCCTCCGGTTTCAATTCCTCCGGGTCGATATTTAACGTATAGCGTGCGCTTGCCATAATCTCCGTTCCTTTCGCTTAACGCTGCGTTCGCGGAAGCCTATTATCCGCCTTTTTTGGTTATTATACCATGTCTTTATGAAAATAGTATGAACCGCTCTATAATATTTTGCGATTTTTTCTCAATTCTTAGTATTGATCAGCGCTTTACCCTCATATGATGATTTTACCTAAACCAAAATAGCAAAGAAAGGGCCGTCATCTATGCTGCAACCGGAATACTCTGATATAAAGTCGCCGCAAAATCATCTCATCAAAATGGAAAACCGTGCCTCTCTCTGTGTAACCGCCGTTCAGCAGGTCACGGCATATGATACCAATACCGTAACCCTGGAAACAGCGTTCGGTACGCTGATCATCAGTGGAGAAGGGCTGAAGGTTCTTCGTTTTTCTGTGGAAAGCGGTGAGGCGGAAATATCCGGAAAAATGGAATATGTACAATATCGGGAAAAGAAAAGTCGGACCGGTCTTTGGGAACGACTGCGAGGAGAATGAGTCAGCTGCTCCCGCTCTCTGTTTTCTACCGTCAGACAGAAAGGTAAACGGATGACCGTTACAATTCCCTTCCCCTGGCAGCTGACCGATTTTCTGTCCTGTATGGGGCTGGGCTTTGCCATGGGGCTACTTTATGAATTGCTGTGCCTGCCGTTGCGGCGGCGGTTGATACGAAAGGCCCGTCCGGACAAACCTTTCTCAGCTTTCCGCCGCCGTCTTAACAAAACAGTCGCCGTTATGTCAGACGCCGTTTGGGCGTTTTCCTGTTTTCTTTTTGCCCGTGGCTGGGCAGTCAGTGAAAGCCGTGCTGCTCAGCTTCGCGGTAGCAGTCTGCTGGGTCTTTGTTTGGGCTGCGTTCTCTTTTATTCGGGCGCTGCACCGCTTCTTAACACAGTTTTACGCGTTATACATTTCCATTTAAAAAGGATTTTATTCTTTATTGGGTTTTTATTTCGTTTTCTGTTGTATCCGCCGAGAGCGTTAACTGTCAGATACTGTTTCTTTGTTTTTCGCCGCAGAAAAAGAATTGCTCATCCTGCCGAAGAAAAAATTTGTGGGGCTGACCACTTTTTTTCTAAAAAATAGTTGCAATTAACCGGCAGGTTATACTATAATAATTTATACATCACCCCCGTTGATAAAAACACTGATATACAGTGCTGACAGGCCGCAGTCTTTTTGCAACCGCCTGTGACACACCGTATCGATGAAAGGAGGAAGCCTTTTTCATGCGCAAAACAAACAGTAAAACCGAGGTCAAAAGCTTCCCCCGACGCTATATGTTTTTCCGTGTCATCATCTTGTTTCTTTGTGCCTATTTGGCGTACAACCTGATTTCCGATGAGATCGATTTAATGGTAAAAAAGCAGGAGGTCGAAACACTGACAGAACAGCTGGCAGACCAAAAGTCTGCCTCTACTGAACTGGAACGGTTGTTCGGCTCTTCTGATGATATCGACGCCTATTATGAGAAAATTGCCCGGGATGAACTGGGTTATGCCTATCCTGACGAATGGATTTTTATGGATATCACCGGCAAATAAAACTCGTTGTGCTTTACAGATGACAAGGAGCTTGGTCTTATGCAGATACAGACCGATACGGTTTTAGAGGGACGGATTACCGGTTTAAAGCCTTTTGGTGCGTTTGTCGATTTGGGCGAAGGCGTGACCGGATTAGTGCACATTTCCGAGGTTTCCACCGGATATGTACAAAATATAAACGATTTGCTGCAGATTGGTCAAACAGTCAAGGTAAAGGTGCTATCTATCTCTCCCGAAGGGAAAGTCGCCCTCTCTATCCGTCAGGCCAGCCCGCAACAACCGGCTGATAATCAAAAAAACAACTACGGCTTTGCCAAACGGCAAACTGCACGAGTTTGGCAACCACCGCGACAATCTGATACGCAGGCACCTGCCGACTTTGAAGATATGTTGAGCCGGTTTAAACAGCGCAGCGAAGAAAAGCTGAGTGATTTGAATCGAAACACCGAAAACCGTCGCGGAGGCGGAAAGCGCCGCGGATAATAGCCTGGCACCTTCTTATAACTGCAACCTGTTCATTCTGCCCTCTGCCGCTTTTTTCAATAAGCCGCAGAGGGTTCAATAATTAAAAAGGAAGTTTTTCTATGAAAAAGCTGAGTGAAATTGACAAAAACTTTGCAATCAACACGGATGTCATGCGCCCTGATATGGTCCTGCGTGACAGCAGAGAAGATTGTTTTTCTTTGCACGGCCTGTTCTGGGAAGGCGACCGTTTTCGTCGCATTCCCAAAGCACTTGCCGAACAGACAAATGAGGGCTATGCCCTGCAACACGCCAATACCGCAGGCGGAAGGCTTCGTTTTATCACAAATTCTCCGTACATCGCTCTGTTTGTCACACTGCCCTTTGTCAACCGTTTTCCCCATATGCCTATGACCGGCATCTGCGGCTTTGATATGTATATGGACAATGTCTTTAAGGCAAGCATTCAGCCGCCCATTGATACTGAGGGTAAGTACACTGGTATTGCCGAGCTGGACGGTCAGATGCACGATATCATGATTGATTTTCCTTTGTACAATGATGTAACCGAATTGATGATCGGTTTGGCAGAATCCGCTACAGTACTTCCCGCCAGGCCCTACTCTGTAGTTGATCCGGTTGTGTTTTACGGTTCCTCCATTACCCAAGGGGGATGCGCCAGCCGTCCGGGTACCTACTATGCAGCAACCTTATCCCGTGAGCTGGATTTTGACTATATCAATATCGGCGTGTCCGGTTCCTCCCGCGGTGAGCGCTGCATTGCTGAATATATTGCCGGTCTAAAGCTTTCTGCCTTTATCATGGACTACGATCACAATGCCGCAAATTTGGCCGAGCTGAAGGCCACCCATGAGCCCTTCTTCCGCATCGTACGCGAAGCACAACCCGATCTGCCTATATTGCTGCTCAGTGCGCCCAATGTGCGCCACACCGGCGGCGAATGGGTTGACCGTGCGGATGTTGTCTATGCAACTTACCGTAATGCGATTGCATCAGATGACAAAAATGTTTGGTGGATCCGCGGTGATCAGCTGCTTGGTGGCAGAAACTGGGACAACTGCCTGGTAGACGGCTGCCACCCCAACGATCTGGGCTTTTGGCGGATGGCAGACGCCGTATCCCCCATTCTTCGCCAAATGCTGCACAAATAAACATATCCCCAGCGAGTGCGATGCCGCTTATGCTGCAAAACAGCTTAGGAGCCTTTTCCGGGTTCCTAAGCTGTTTTTTGTTTTATCGATTTGACAGAACCTACATGAATAACCTTTTACAGTATAAGATCAGTCCGCAAAAAAACGAAACACCAGATCATCGTGATCCTTTAGGTATTCATGCCCGAAATCGGGGTACAGAACCACCTGCTTTTTGGCGGTAATCCGGTTATACATTGCAAACTGGGTGGAGGGTGGGCAGATATTATCCATCAAACCGGTAAACATACACACCTCCGCCTTAATACGGTTAGACAGATTGGCTAAATCAATATAGCCCAATTTTTCAAAGATGGCGTCCTCCCGGGTGTGGGTCGGGTCAAAATGGCGGAAGAAATCCCGCAGCTCTGCGTAGGCTCGTTCGTCCATATCCATATCCCAAACACGCTTGTAATCGCATAGGAACGGGAAGACCGGCGCAGCCTTTCTTAAGGTGGGCACCAAACAGGCGCAGGCAACCGTCAGGGCACCGCCCTGGGAGCCGCCGTGTGCACAGACATTCTCCGGGTCGACCTCCGGACAAGCCATGGCAATACGGACAAGCATAGCGGTATCCAAAAAGACCTGACGGAAATACAGATTATCCGGGTCCGGATCATCCAGGCCACGAATGATATGACCGTTTAGTGTATTGCCTTTTACCGGGTTCATATCGTCAGAAAGGCCACCCTGACCGCGGGCATCCATGGCAAATACCACATAGCCAAGAGCTGCCCACTTCAGCTTATCACTCCAGCTGCCACAGTCACCGCTGTAACCGTGAAACAGTAAAATGGCAGGGGCTTTTCCCTCCAAATGAGCCGGTCGTACATACTGGCAGTGTACCCGTCCGCCGCGGACGCCGCTAAAATACAAATCCTTTGTCACATAACCGGGAAACTGAATCCACGCATCACGGTATTCCGGCGCCGGGTCCGTCTCGTTCATCTCTTTCAGACCGCGCTCCCAATAGGCATCCAAATCTGCCGGACATGGGCTGGAGCCCTTGTATTGTTTCAGTTCCTCAAGTGGCATATCAATTACTGGCATATCTGATCCTCCTAAATCTTTTTATTCTTCTTCATCTTGTTCCTGAGAAAAATGTTCCTTTTTTTGAAAAAATCCCTTTATCCTGCGCGGAATAACAGTAACAAACCTTCCCATTTTATAAATACTGGATTTTTTTATTTCGTTCAGTGTTTCTTCGTACTCGCGGCATCTGCGAACCTGAGTCTGATAATCCGCAAATGTAGTAATGATCCCGTAATTGATATCCTTCATCATCTGGTCAATCATCATCTTATGATTCTTATCTATTGACCATTCAGCCGGAATCGATCCCCCAAAGCTGGCAAACAATGTATCCCATGCAGCCGCATAATCATATCTGCTTTCGTCCAGGGCTGCCTGATACGAAAGCATTGCCTGCTGCCGCAGGGCTTTTCTATCCGTCAGTAATGCCACCGTTTCTCCCGCAAGCGCCGAAACATCCTGCTGCGGCACAGAGGTGACGCCTCTGTTATCCAATACCTGCGCAAGATACGGCAGGTCAAACATGACAATCGGCAGACCTTTACTCTTTGCCTCAGCTAAAACCAGCGCATACCCTTCAAACTCCGACGTCATCCAGAATACCGTTGCATTTTTATAATATTCGGTAACCTGCGTCTGATACCCGGCAAACTGCACCTTATCCGCAATTTTCAGCTTCTTCACCAATCGCTGAAGCTTCTCCCATTGACCGGGGTCATCACATTTACCGACAACCGTCATCGTGGCATCCTGTATTACCGCCGCAACCTCCGCAAAGGCCTTCAATGCTTCTCTTAGGTGTTTTTCCGGGCCGATCCGACCAACCCACAGAATATTGTTCTTTTGTTTTTCCTCCGGATGCTCCGGCTGAATACAACAGGGATTGGGTATATAGACGGTGGGCGCAAAGGCAGACCAATACAGGGCAAATATCGGCGATAGAACCACTATCCGGTCTACCAGACGGTAGGAACTGCAAGCATCAATGTATGACTTCTCACAAAACCGGTAAGAAAAGGAAAACAAGCCGTGAGACCACACTACTACATTGATACCCAATGATTTCAAGCAGATTACATCCCACGGCAAAAGCTGAGAGACATGTGCTTCGTGTACAACCGTGTCAATACCGTACGCTTCTATCAGTTGCTGCCAGGCTTTGGCACGCGCAGCATAATTGCCACCCAGTGAAACTTCTTCCTTAGGAAGAATCACCCGGTTCAACTCACAATTTACCGAATAGTCCTGATCAGAGGGCTCGCATTCCGTAATCAGGGTTATGTGATATCCCTTTTTCTGCCAAAAGGGAAGCACTGTGGATGTAACCCGTTCAATACCGCCGTTCGTTAAACGGTAATAAAAGACCGCAACATTTTTTACTGTTTTTTCGGGATACAGCTTTTCTCCGGAACCGCTCAGACGTTCCAAAATCCGAGATATTTCATCCCAGAAATTTTCGGTAAGCGCTTCCATAACAGACTGTACGCCCCAGTTCTCGACCAGGCATCTCCATGTCTGCACCGCATCCCCTGTTCCCACCTGGTCAAGCCAGATTCTCAGCAACCGGTTCAGGGTAGCTTGCTTTTGTTCATCAAGCCATTCCCAATAGTCGTTTTCAACATCCGCCAGCTGCAGAAACCGCTCAGCCATCTGATACGCCACTTTCTCCCGGCAAAAGCTTGCAAAGGATGCATAATCGCAGACACTGTCATCTATCCGTTGCGGATCCATACTATGCCAAAGCAGTTCTTGCCTGCAAAATTTTATGCTTTTTGCATCGAAAAGCAGCATGAACAGCAGCAGCTTCTCCGTCAGCTTTTCCTCGCCCTTTTGTACCTGCAGCATCTTTTCCGCTTTGTATACAGCAGTGCGATAGACCTTGTTCCAAACCGTATGGGAAAACTGATTTTCTTTCAGGCACAACAGTGCCAGTCTCCCCCGAAGAATACTCTCTGCTCCCGCTTGATTGATGTTATCAAGCCCTTCTGCTTCATCCGGTGTACGTTCTGACTGCTGCTTATCCAAACGGGTGTTAAATTGCAGAATATCTGTCTGATCTTTTTCCAAGCGGTTCCATACGGTACTTCCGGCGTTTGGCTGCAACCGGTCACCCGCATTTAAAAGCATAAAATACTTTCCGGTTACGTTCTGTACACCTTCCAACACCGCTTGATACGGGTCGGCAGACAACGTACCGTGAACTACTTTTATCCGGCCATCTTTTTTCACTGCATCTGCCAATACTGCTGTGTTTTCCGGCGATACACCGCAATCCACACAGATCAGCTCTGTTTCCTGCAGTGTCTGGCATAAAACGCTATCGATTGACTGCCGAACTTTTTTTGCAGTACCGGTTATCGGCACGATAACCGACAGTTTGACCCGAACCTGATTTTCAAACATTGCCATTGACCGGTTGCTCCTTAATCAAACCTTTTATGAAAAACCGTATCACCCTTTTTTTCGGTTTCTGAACATATCTTTTATTAACTGAGGAATACGCATGATCAAGCAACCGATCCGGTAACTGAAGGATTTACGAATCTCCTCAATAGTATCGTTCAGGCTGTTACACTGAGCCGCATACCACCCGATATTGTGCCCGTCAACCAGCTCTTCAAAGTACTGAGTATGATAAACCGTTTGTATCGACTGGTAGCAGGAAAGGCCATAGTCCAGATCCTTCATAAACTGGTTTACCATGATTTTTTGATTTTTTGCGACCAGCCATTCTTCCGGCAACGGCTTGCCAAAGCTTTGAAACAGTCTGTCCCATGCCCCGGCATAGTCGTTCGCGTCAAGATCTGACGCAGCTTCCAGCCCTTTTTGTCCTATCTGCTGACGCATGGTTTCATTTTGCAGCAGTTCGATTAATTTGTCAGCCATAGACGCTATATCCAACTGTGGAACCGTTACTACTCCACGGCTATCCAGCACCTGGGAAAGATAAGGCAGATCGTACATGACAACCGGAACGCCAAAGCTTTTTGCCTCCGCCAGTACCAAACCGTAACCCTCGTAGGAGGATGTCATGGCCATCACTGCGGCTTTGCGATAAAAAGGATCCACCTGTGCATGGAAACCGACAAAACAAACCCGTTCGGCGATACCCAACTGCTCTGCCGTTGCCCGCAGCTCTGTCTCCGCTTTCTCGGTTTCTGCCTTCCCCACCAAAGTCAGGGTCGCATCCGGTACCTTTTTTAGCACCGCTGCAAACGCATTTAAAACATCATACGGATTTTTCTCCACACTGATTCTTCCAACCCACAGGATATTCTTATCCGGATTTCTGACAATATCTGCCTGCGCCCGCGTATGTGATGGGTTGGGAATGAAGCATGACGGTGCAAAGCAACCCCAAAACTGCGAAAAAACCGGGGACAACGTGACAATGCGATCCGCCATATAGTATGTATTGACAATCGGCATAGGTTGTGACGCCAGGCTTCGCATCAGAAACGAACAGGACGAGTGTGACCAGATAATCAGGTTACAACCAAGACTTTTTAGCAGTAGAGCATCCCATGGCAACAGTTTAGATACATGCGCTTCATCAACAATGGTATCAATCTGATTTTCCCGAATAATTTTTTCCCAGGCCATGGCTCGCTGCAGATAATCACTGCCGAAAGAACTGGCCTCTTCCGGCAAAATCAAACGTTTTACCCCATCCGGAATCGGGTAATCCTCCGGATCCGGCTCTTTTTCCGTAATCAAGGTAACCTGATACCCCTTTGATAACCACATGGGTATCACGGTAGAAGTGACTCTCTCCACTCCGCCGTTGGAAATTCTGTAATAGTACAGGCCGATATGCTTAACCGGCTTCTCCATTTCCGGTTTCCGTTGTTCAATTCGCAGTCTGCTTTGGATAAAGTTCATCCGAGAGGCATAATCCGTCGTGAGAATGCGGATAACATCCACTGCGCCCCAATTAGAAACCAATGACTGCCAAGCCTGCACTGCATCCCTTGGGGTAACCCGCTCCATCCAGGTATAAATCAGTCCGCACAAAAATTCCTCGTAATACCGGGATACAATTTCGCTGTAAATCGGCAGTGCTTCCATTTTGGCAAGGAACATTCTCACAGCCCGGTAAGAGGATACACCGCTGCACAGCTTTGCAAATTTTTCCGCGGAAACGCTGATTTGACCGGTAACACCTCTGCCAAGATAATAATGGTAGAGAACACTTTCGCTGCTCACCATCTTTTGTGCCTGATACAGAATGATCATGGAAAAAACAAGATCCTCCGACACGATCATGTGTTGCGGCAGCTCATCAAACCGTAAAAGGGTCTTGCACAAATCGGCGCGGTAGGCCTTATTCCAAACAGTATAGGTAAATTGATGGTCACGGAAACAGTGCAATGCAAGGTTTTCATCCAAAATTTCGGGGATAGCCCTTGTATTCAGTTTTTCCTGCAGTTGAAGTGCTTCCTGTGCCCCTTCCTCATAAACAGCACTCACATGAGAATGGAACAGTAAAATATCTGCCTGCACACCCTCCATTTTTTGCCAAACTGTCTGACAGGCAGTCGGATATAGAGCATCATCACTGTCCAAGAACATGATGTACTTTCCGGTGGCACTGCGGATTCCCTCTCGGCGTGCATCAAAAGTGCCCTTGTTTTTTTCATATGTGACAATATGAACTCTGTTATCTTTTTCTGCCGCCGCTCTCAAAATAGCCAAACTTCCGTCACTGGAACAATCGTCCACACATATCAGCTCTATTTCAGGCAAAGTCTGCTCTAAAACCGAATCAATTGCCTCCTGTACATATGCTTCCACATTGTACACCGGCATGACGACGGATACTTTTGTCACGGCAGAAATACTTTCATTTATATCCAAATTCACTACCCTATCCCTCAAACCTTTTTCAGACCGACCCGTTTCACACAGTTGTATTCGAGAACTTTTGCTTCAGTCTTCCGAAAATCTCTTTCACTCCGCCATAACGGATTACCAGATTATTCAAGCAAAGCAACAGCGTGATAAACACAATTCTGATACCTAAAATCAACAAAAATGCCAGCTTTAACCTACCCTCGCACCTTTTGATTACATAATACCACAGCGGAGAAAAATACTCCACCGTGTGCAGACATAAAATGTACATAGTATTGTGTCCGATAGCTTCAAAAACATTAATTGGGAAAATATTAATCCGATTGATATGGACAAACAGGTAAAGTAGCAGATAACCCGTAACATACCCCGCCACCAATGAAAGCGGCCCCAGCGGGTATTCCTGGGTGGCCATTCCAAACGGCTCCCGGATCTTTGCCAAAATAATTGCGGCACTGACAGCCCCTGTCAGCCACATCCACCAGGTTAACTTTTTTTCAAGCAGCTTGTATTTTTTTGCAATATAGCCCAAATATAACGCAGGTACCGCCACCAGAGCTTGAGTGATACAGTAGGGAATGGGAATCAAGGTTTGTTTTCCGATAAAGCTGATAATGTAACCGATAGCGCCTGACGCGCACACGGCAGCCGTCAGCCATTTTCCCTGCAGTCGGTTCAGTAAAAAATTCAACAAATACCAACCGCCAATGGTCGCCAAAAAAAACCACATCGGACCAACAGAATATACCAGCCAACCAAAATACGGCGCCATAGGGAACTGTCCCAGCGCAAAACCGGAAAGCAAGTGCAAACTTTCTGTTGCCCCGTACGGAAAATAATGGTACAACGCATAGTAGACAGTCGCCAATAAAACGGGCGTAAGTAAACCGGTGTAAATATATGGCAGGAGCAGGGTCTTCTTTAGCAGCTGAAAGCATTTTTTAGCGGGCTGTTTGCGAATGCCGTATCCTGCCGCAATAAAAAAGCTGAACATACCAATTGTGCCGGTGCCCATCAAAAAAGCTGACACAAACCCCATCTCACCGTCCAAATAACCCTCAAATACGCCAAAGGTATGTCCGATAATGACCAGCGTGATCAAAAAACCTTTTGCGAAATCAAACATGCCAAGGCTACAGACCGGTCGTAATTCCCTGCGTTTCATAGCTTACTCCTCAGTCTTTGCTGCAACACATTCCACGATATCCTGAACCGTCACAAAGGTCCGGAGCATCTTTTCTGAAATTTTGATTTTGTATGCCTTCTCGATATCAGAAATCATGCTCATAATATCCATAGAGGACAAACCAATATCGTTCATCAGACTGCTTTGCAAGGAGACCTCATCCACTTCAATATCCGCCGTCTCCGAGACGATCTCCTGCACAGCGGCGAAAACATCTTCCTTACTCATCGTATCATTTCTCCTTTGTTATATTCTATCCTGACCGTCTCAGCCTTCGCGCCTTATCTTGCCTGAACCCGTGCGCTCAAACGGCTTATCCCGAAAAATCACCGCATTGATCCTCTTATACAGTGGCAGCTTCAGGTTGACCTCGTCAATGAAATCTCTGACCGTCTGCTGAACATTCTGCTCACAGTAAACCTCTGCCGCAATCTTACCCTGATATTCCTTTGCTATGACCTCAAGCTCCTCCGGACATTGCAGCAGCTTGTTTTCCAGCTCTTCCGGACTGACATTTTCCCCGCTGCTCAAAATAATCAGATTCTTTTTTCTTCCGGTCAAATAGACAAAACCGTCCTCATCCATCCGGCCTAAATCGCCAGTATGCAGCCAGCCCTGGTCATCTATTGCCTCTGCAGTCGCCTGCGGGTTGCGGTAATACCCCATCATCATGGCGTCTCCGCGCATACAAAGCTCGCCGTTATCGAATTTAAGCTGATACACCGTATCCGGCTTGCCGATCGCCGCAAACTTACCTGACACAGCGCAAAGATTGATGATCACACCCACAACCAACTCAGTCATGCCGTAAACGCAGCTCACCGCATATCCCTTTTGCAGAAGATTCGGTATGACATTGCCGCCCATTGCCGCGCCGCCAATTGCGATAATTTTCAGGCTTTCCAGACCCTTCATACGCCCCTTCATCACTCTGTCGTGGATGGTTTGGGCAACGACCGGAACCGTTACAATGCTCTCACTGGGCATTCTGACCAGGTCTTTAAACATATCCTTAATGCTGAAACAGATGTTTACCTCATCACCCGCATTCATCCGCATAAACAAAACGCTGATTGCCGCTACATGATAAAAAGGTAGGATCAAAAACTCCCGGATCGGCTTCTGCGGATCTAAACCGCAAGCCAACAGCTCACATCGTCTTCTCTCAAAAATATCCGGGCAGGAGGAAAACAACGCTTTTTGGCTGATCATGACAGCCTTGCTGCGATCGGTCGTCCCGGAGGTAAACAATAGCAGCGCCAGCGCCTGTGTGTCAACCGTCTCCAAATCTTCAAAGGTCTCTTCCGGAAAGCTGTATTGCAGCGGTAAAACCCGACCGGAAATATCCGACGTCAATGCGCCCTCCCGATCAAAATATGCTCCGTCATGAATCAGCACATCCGCCTCGATCTGCTCTAATTCATAGAGAATTTCTCGGCGATCTTTTTGAAGATTTAAAGGAGCCGCAACGCCGCCCGCAAACATGATCGCGACCAAATACACCAGATAAGCGTAGCTGTTTTGTGCCAAAAGAGCGATATGCTTTCCTTTTATCCCGTTCAGCTCTTTTTCCAGATACGCCGCACAGCCACGGATATTCTTTGCGTACTGACTATACTTCACGGAACACACCGTATCCGTATTTTCGTCGATCCACCGGTATGCAGTTCTGTCTGCATACTCTTTCTCAAAGCGGCTTATCAGGTCTTGCCAACATTTCATTCGTCTTTCCTTATCCCTTCTTTTTGTCTCTTGAATCGTTTTCGTATACATATTGTTATTTTAGCAGAAGATGATATTTTTTTCAAGTTTTTTGTTTGCGTAACACAGATACATTTGTTTGCGTAACACAGATACATTTGGGAGTTTTCACGCACATAACATACAGTTACGCATTCTTCCCCCCCCCCGTTAACCGCTTACCCTCAGCGGAAGAAGATACTCCGTTTCAACAGTTGAATGATTCCCGACAAAAAGCACCAACTGACTGCATTTGATGCCAGTTGATGCTTTTAACGGTTTACCTGTTTATAGAATTAGATTTTGCCCCTATTTTAAATAATAATACAAATCAGGCCGTTGCATCCCTCATTGATTACCCGCTCCAGGGTTTCCTGCAGTCTCGTACGAGCCTCTTGGGGAATATGCTGCATCTTGGCACGTAAGCCCTCATTGACAAGCTCATACAGACTTTTGCCGAAGATATTGCTTTCCCAGATACGCAGCGGATTTTCTTCAAAATCCTGCAGCATACTGTGAACCAGCTCCTCCGACTGCCTTTCATTGCCCACAATCGGCGCAACCTCGGTATGAATTTCCGTCTTCATCATATGAATGCTGGGGGCGGAAGCGGATAGCCGCACACCGTATCTGCCCCCCTGTCGAATAATCTCCGGTTCCTCCAGCGTCAGCTCCTCCAGCGTGGGCATGACAATGCCGTAGCCTGTCGCCTCTACCTGTTCCAGCGCCGACCGCACCTTTTCATATTTTTCTTTAATCTTTGCCAGCCGGATTACACAGGGCATCAGACCTGCTTCATCGCAAATTTCCAGTCCGGTTGTCTCGGTCAGCACCCGGTAAAACAGTTCATTTTTCAGTACCAGCTCCACTCTGACACAACCGGATCCCAACTCCACCCCAAGCACTCTACCCTGCTGCAGATAATCGCAGGCAGGCACCGACTCATCCAATACGTCCCGAATCAGCCGCAGACGCTCTGCAAAATCCTGTACCGCGGCATATACCCCCTGCTGCAGCCAGTGATCTTTTTCCAGCATGGTGACCCATTTTGGCATGCAAAAGGCAAGTTCCTTGATGGGAAATTCATACAGAACCGTTTTGAGTATCTCCTGAATATTTTCTTCCTCCAGTTCCAGGCAGGAGACCGGCAGTACCCTGTGTCCGTACCTCTCGGTCAATTTCTGTGCCAGCAGACCTGCCGCGGGAGATTGGGGTGAAATACAGTTCAACAATATTACAAAAGGCTTTCCCAGTGTCTCCAGCTCCCGCACCACCCGTTCCTCTGCAGGCTCGTAGTTTTCCCGTGGAATGTCACTGATACTGCCGTCTGTTGTCACCACCAAACCGATCGTAGAGTGGTCGGTAATTACCTTTTGCGTGCCGATCTCCGCAGCCGTATCAAACGGTACCTCCTGCGGAAACCAGGGCGATTTGACCATACGAGGCTTTTCGTTTTCCTGTGCGCCCATAGAGCCGGATACCATATATCCCACGCAGTCCACCAACCGTGCCTTCAGCGTCACCCCCTCCTGCGGGGTTACCGTCGCTGCCTGCTCCGGAATAAACTTGGGCTCCGTTGTCATAATGGTTCTTCCCGCGGCGGATTGCGGCAGCTCGTCCACCGCACGCAGTCTCGCCTGACCGTTTTCCATATTCGGCAGCACCATGGTTTCCATAAAGCGTTTGATAAAGGTACTTTTTCCGGTGCGTACCGGACCGACCACCCCGATATAAATCTCCCCTCCGGTGCGTTTTGCAATATCCTCATACATGGTTGTCTGTGTCATACCCTTACCCGTTCCTTTCTGAAAAACTGCATATGCCGCCTTTGGTTCCGGATTATTTTCTTACTCCGGCTTTTTCATAGCTTATGAGTCATTCTTTTCTTTTATGCCTTTTCTGTTTAATATCAGACGGCATAAAAAAACGCCCTGCAAAGCCACAGAGCGTCTCTACCGATTGTTTATGTTCAGCGGACAATAAGAAAATACGCCAGAACGATCACACCTAAAATAATCCGGTAAATGCCGAAGCCCTTAAAGTCGTGCTTACGGACATACTGTACCAACAAACGGATAGCAGCCATAGACACGGCAAACGACACTGCTGTACCCACAATCAGAACCATCCATTCGGTACCGGTGATTGCGGGACTGGCGTCATCCAAGAAAAATTTGACAGCCTTCAGACCGCTTGCGCCCACCATAGCAGGAATGGCCAGGAAGAAGGAATACTCTGCTGCCAGGGGTCTTGCCATACCCAGTAAGATAGCGCCCAAAATGGTTGCACCGGACCGGGAGGTACCGGGCACAATGGCCAGAACCTGAAACAGCCCCACGCAAAAGGCTCTGCCATAGGTCAGGTGGTTGATATCTGTTACCAGCGGCTTTTTGTTGCGATTTGCGTTTTCCACAACCAGAAACAAAATGCCGTAAACGATCAGTGCCACTGCCACCACAATATAGTTATTCAGGTGCTCATCCACAAAATCATCCAGCAGCAACCCCAGAATACCCAACGGCAGCACGCCGACAATCACCTTAAACCACATCTGCCAGGTGTACTGCTTCTCCTGTGAACTCTTCTTCATTGAAAAGGGGTTTAAGGTGTTCCAATACAGTACCACAACGGCCAGAATGGAGCCCAATTGAATGACAACCTCAAACAGCTCGTAAAAAGCCTCCGAAACCTGTAAATGCACCAGCTCGTCCAACAAAATCATGTGGCCGGTACTGCTGATAGGCAGCCATTCAGTAATTCCCTGCACAATGCCGAACAGTACCGCCTTTAAAAACTCTAATAACATACGGGTCACCCTTTCTTTATGGTCCTATTCATTGTATCTCACTGCCTGCCGTATTTATGACAGATAATTTAAACAGCCTACCGCAAACGGACCTATTTCTTTTCGCCGCGCTCACGGGATTCAATCCGGATAGGAGTACCTTCCAGCCCGTAAACCTCACGGATCTGATTTTCCAGATACCGTTCATAAGAAAAATGGAACAGGGCCTTAGAGTTGATAAAAGCCACAAAGGTCGGCGGTCTGGTAGAAATCTGGGTCATATAGTATATTTTCAACCGGCGGCCCTTATCACTGGGCGGCTGTACGCGGGCCGTGGCACGGGCAAGCAGTTCATTTAACGCACCGGTGGGAATCCGCAGGGCATTTTGGCTATCCACGGCGCAGATCAGCTCCATCAGCTTATCAATGCGCTGACCGGTCGCTGCGGAGATAAAGATGATGGGGGCATAGCTCATAAAGCTGAAATCCTCCTCCAGCTGCTGGCGGAAAACACCCATGGTCTTATCGTCCTTTTCCACTGCGTCCCATTTGTTGACTGCAATAATACAAGCCTTGCCCTGTTCGTGCGCAAAGCCCGCCACCTTGGAATCTTGCTCGGTAAAGCCGACCGTTGCGTCGATCATAATGATACACACCTGGGCACGCTCCACCGCAGCAAGCGACCTCACTGCGCTGTATCGCTCTACGCCATCCTCTACCTTACCCCGTTTGCGCAGCCCGGCAGTGTCAATAAAGGTGAATTTACCCCACTGGTTATCCACATCACTGTCGATCGCATCCCGGGTGGTACCAGCCTCGTTGGCAACGATCATCCGGTTTTCACCCAAAATCCTATTCACCAAAGAGCTTTTTCCCACATTGGGGCGACCGATAACCGCAACGCTGATGCGGTCGTTCTCCTCCTCGCTCTCCTCGGGGAAAGACAGCACCTTACACAGATCCTCCAGCAGATCGCCGGTTCCGTGACCGTGTACCGAAGAGACCGGGTACAAATCTCCAAAACCCAGGGAGTAAAAATCATACAGCTCTGCAGGCTGGTTGCCCACATTATCACACTTGTTGACCACCAAGAATACCGGTTTATTACTGCGGCGCAGCATATCAGCTACTTCTTCATCCGCAACGGTCACACCGCTTTTCAGATCCGTCACAAACAAAATTGCCTGAGCAGTATCAATGGCAAGCTGCGTCTGCTGACGCATATGCAGCAAAATACCCGTATCCACACTGGGTTCAATACCGCCGGTATCCACCAATAAAAACGAATGATTCTGCCAGGTGCAGTTGCCGAAGATGCGATCGCGGGTTACCCCCGGTGTATCTTCAACAATTGCCAAACGCTGACCAATCAGCTTATTGAATAGTGTGGATTTTCCCACATTAGGCCGCCCCACAATTGCCACGATGGGCTTTGCCATATTCTGTCACCTCTTTCGTTATCCACTTTTATTTAACCACGGCTTGTCCGGAAGAACGGACCACCCCACCACACAAGCTTGCCCAATTTTTGCGTTGTCCGATACGGTCAGCCGAAATCCCGCTTTCCTCTGCCCAACATAGCAGCTAAAAGAGCCTTGCCGTCTGTTTCCACAACACGCAATCCTACGCCGCCCAGCTCCCTGGAAAGCTGAGGAAGACTGACATCATCCAAAAAAAGGTCTCTCTGTGCCCGCAGCATAACGCGGGGGAAAAGCAGCTCTCTGCTACATAGCTTCCCTTTCAGCTGTGCAATCAGATCCTGTCCGGTCAAAAGTCCCGCTACTGACACATTGCCGCCGAAAAATTCATTTTTCACACAATGCACCTTCAGTTTCACCGCCGGGTTCTTATCCATACACGCCTGTGCCAGCTTGCATAGCAGCGGATATGCCGACTCCCCCGTGACCAGGTCCGCCTTGCGGGGCAACCTCCGACGGGGCGTCGTTGCCAGGGTAGAGGAAAACTCCTCCTGCAGCAGCCGCATCATACCTACGCCGTTTTCGATTTGGGGATAATCCCCATAATATTCCTCCGGGGGAATCTCTCGGTCAGCGATCAAAAAGAACTCATCGCTGGGATAGACCAACCGTTCCCCATACTTTTCCAGGCAGCAGCAGCCTATTTGCTCTATCTGATCAATTTCTTTCGCCGCGGTATCCGGTTGAAAAGTATCCAAATGCGGCAGCTTTTCCCGATAGCGGGTAACGCCCACCGGCACAACCGCAACGCTTTTGCAGGCAGGATAATAGGCAGTCAGCTTTTCCAACGATTTCCGCAGGTGTTCCCCGTCATTCCATCCGGGACAAAGCACAATCTGAAAGTTCATTTCAATGCCGGCTGCCGCAAACTGATCGATATACTGCAGCACTTTACCGGCATTTTTGTTTTTCATCATCTCTACCCGCAGCTCGGGCTCCACCGTATGAACTGAGATATTGATAGGCGAAATATGCATATTGGCAATTCGATCTGCCTCTTTCTGTGAAAGATTGGTCAGGGTAATATAGTTTCCGTACAGGAAGCTCAGCCGTTCGTCATCATCTTTAAAATACATTGTCTCGCGCAGCCCGCAAGGCAGCTGATCCACAAAACAAAAGATACACTTGTTGCAGCAGCAATGCTGTTTATCTATCAGATAAGTCTCAAAATCACAACCAAACGGTTGATACTCCTGTTTTGTCACCCAAAGGCTCTGATGCTGTCCGTCGGTCAGAATCTCCAGCGCAAACTCCGCCTTAGCGGTATAAAACTCGTAATCCAGCATATCGTTGATATCGTTGCCGTCTACCGCCAGCAGCGTGTCTCCTGCTTTTAGGCCTATTTGGGCTGCAGGAGAAGCTGCCCGAACCTGTTTTATGGTTACTGCCATCTTGCCATCCGCCTTCCGTCCTGTGAAAGAAAAAAAGGGAAGGATATTCTCCTCCCCTCTCTCTTTCCGCTTGTCGCAACTTAAGCCTCAGTTTTTACGACTTCTTTCCCCTTGTAATAGCCGCAATTGCCGCAAACCTTGTGGGGAACAGTATACTCACCACACTTGGGGCATTTGACCAGCGCGGGAGCAGTCAGCTTCCAAACAGAGGAGCGTCTCTTGTCGCGTCTTGCCTTGGAAACCTTTCTCTTGGGTACTGCCATATTAGCACCTCCTCAATTTCAGATGCAACCATCGGATAGGAACCCGAATCAGTTGTTTAGCCAGAATTCAGCCATACAAAGCCGCCTGTCAGTCAGTCTAGCAGTGTAAAGCCACCGTCTGTGACATCTTTTATTTTGCAACCACAGCCCAAACGGCACTGCCTGCCGCAGACGGGACACAGTCCTTCGCAGTCCTCACTACACAAGAAGGTGCTGGGCACTGATACCACAATCTCGGTATAGACCAGTTCAGATACATCCAGCTTGTTTCCCTGTAGCGGCAGATCTTCCTCACTCTCCATCCAATCCTGCGCAGAAAGCAGCACTGTTCTGGTAAAGGGAATCTCTCGCTGTAACGGCTCAAGACAACGGGCACATTCCGTCTCCACACGAACTGAGCCTGCCAATTTCAGGCGAAGCCGCCGACCGTGGCCTTCCCAGGCAATATCCAGCGACCCTTCACATGGAGCAACCGCCCGGCAACCGGGTATGTCCTCCTGCGTGAAGTCCAGTGAAAACGGGATTGACTGCGCTGCGTCCTGATGAGAAAACAACTTTTGCATATCCAAAAGCATAGTTCTATCCCCAAATGTCACAAAGAGTATTATACCCGTTAAATGGGCACATGTCAAGTCATTACATGAAAAAAGTTGGTCAGGACCCCGAATTTTTTATCCGTTCAGGGCCCTGTACCAAACAATAGCCTTATTCTGCAAAAGAAAGCTTACAGAAAAGCCTTAACATTCTCGGGCAGCTTCTCCACATCCTCAGAAACAGTGATGGTGAAGTTAACGCTATCCTTGCCCAAAGCAGCCAGCTTCTCCAACAGACTGCCCAGACCCTCGACGCCGCCACCGATCTTCAGAATACCGTCGACATACACTTCAACAATATCGTAGTTGCCGGCCAAAACACCTGCGACAAAACCATACAAGGTGTTATAGCCTTCAATACCGTACTCATCCACATCAATCAAACGAACCGCATGATTCACGTCATAGGTAAGCTTCATGCTTTTCTCAATGCAGACAATATTACCGGGGGTAGACTCGGCAGCCTTGTTAATCATTTCGATCATAGCCTTGGTCTTACCGGAACCCTTAGTACCTGTAATCAGTTTAATCATAGTGATAAACCTCCTTTATTTTTACTGTAGCTTATGCCACAGTACAATACTGTTTTACTTCAGCTCAGCTTTGCTTCCAGCGCAGCCTTTTCAGACTCATAACCGGGCTTACCGAGCAGTGCGAACATATTTTTCTTATAGCTTTCCACGCCCGGCTGGTTAAAGGGGTTCACGCCCAATAAGTAGCCGCTGATCGCGCAGGCACGCTCGAAGAAATAAATCAAATATCCCAAATCGGCTGCTTCCAGGCTATCCATCTCCAAAACGATCTCCGGTACGCCGCCGTCCCGATGAGCAAGGATTGTACCCTGCATTGCCTTACGGTTTACCTCTGCCAGACCAAGACCTGCCAGGAAATTCAGTCCGTCACGGTTAGCTGCATCTGCCTCGACAACAAAATCCTTGACCGGTCGGCAGATATCCACCACGGTCTCAAACATAATCCGGGCACCATCCTGCAAGAACTGACCCATAGAATGCAGATCCGTGGAGCAGATGACACTGGTAGGCATCAGCCCCTTGCCGTCCTTACCTTCGCTTTCACCGAACAACTGTTTAAACCACTCGTTCATCATGGTAAAGTTGGGCTCATAGCTGACCAAAGTCTCAATGCTTTTTCCGCGGCGGTACAGCAAATTACGCGCTGCGGCATAGCGGTAGCAATCGTTATCCTTGTCACAATCCGACAACTTTTCTCTGGCTGCAGCTGCGCCAGCCATCAATGCGTCTATATCAATACCCGAACAGGCAATTGGCAACAAGCCGACCGCCGTCAGCACGGAATATCGTCCGCCCACATCATCCGGCACAACAAAGGTCTCATAGCCCTCGGCATCTGCCAGCTCCTTCAGTGTTCCCTTGCTGGCATCCGTTGTGGCATAAATGCGCCTGCGAGCCTCCTCCACACCGCACTTTTGCTCCAGATACTTTTTAAACACCCGGAAAGCGATCGCCGGCTCGGTGGTGGTTCCGCTTTTGGAAATCACATTGACACTGACCCGCTTGCCCTCACAAATTGCAAGCAAATCATTCAACGCATTGGGACTGATGGTATTACCCGCATAGAAAATTTGCGGGGTGTTTTTGCAAATGCTGTTATACTGGATAGACTTTACTGCTTCGATTACAGCACGCGCCCCCAAATAGGAGCCGCCGATTCCGATGACGACCAGAATATCGGTGTCCTGCATAATCCGTTCAGCCGCTTGCTTGATACGGGAAAATTCCTGCTTATCATAATTGACAGGCAAATCCACCCAGCCCAAATAATCGTTACCGGCGCCGGTACGGTTCATCAGCTGATCATGCGCTGATTGCACCTGCGGCCAAAGCTGAGCAAATTCCTCCTCGCGGAGAAAGCCTTCCAGATATTTACCGTTAAATTTCACAGACATCTTGTTCGCTCCTTAAGGAGGAAGAAACGGGGTGGCGTATGCCCGATTCCCTGCATAGGCAATGGCTTGCTATGCGTTCTCCGCCAAAAAACTTTCTTCCGTCTTGTTATTATAATATAGGATATCAGCTTGTAAGTCAAGTTTATTAAAGCAAAAACCACAAATTTTCTTAAAAAAATCATAGCCATCCGTGTTCCGACTTTGCCGGAAAGAACCCTTTTTTTGCTTTAGATTCAGGCGTTTCCCCCCATTTATAGAGTCAAAAGCGCGTTCCAAAGCTGCCGCATAGCAAACGGTACAGTCATGCTGGGCATGTCTGTCCGGGCGGTGATCGGATAGCATTCCAGCAGCGTATCTCCGTAATAAAGATCAATCTGCCCGACCTGCTGACCGGCTGCAACCGGTGCAGTCAGCTGTTCCGGTAAGATGACGGTACACCGCAGCTTTGTATCCCCCGTTCTGGAAAGCAATTTACCCTGCGGCATCTCGCAGACAATCTGCACGGCGGGCTCGGTTCCGCCGCTGACCGCTATCTCCCCGGGCAGCTCCTGCACATCGGGCAAAGGCACAAAAGAATAATTTGCAAAGCCGTAATCCAGCAGCGTTTTCGCCGCTTCAAACCGTTCCGCACTACTTGCCGCACCTAAAATAACAGCTATTAATCCGGTACCGTTGCGGGTTGCAGTGGCCGAAATGCACACCCCTGCGCCGCCTGTTGTCCCCGTCTTTAAGCCGGTTATTCCCTCATAGCTGCGCAGCAGCTTATTGGTGTTGGTCAGTTGGGTCGCGCCATCGCGCAGGGTGTCCGTCCAGATTCCGGTATAGTCAAACACCTTTTGGTGCTGCATCAGTGCAAGGCTCATCACGGCAATATCCCGTGCGGAGGAATAATGTCCGCAGGCGTCCAGCCCGCAGGCGTTCTGAAAACAGGTGTGGGTCAGTCCCAACTGCTGCGCGCGCAGGTTCATCCGTTGAACAAACGCCGGCTCACTGCCCTCCAAGAATTCCGCAACCGCAACTGCTGCGTCATTTGCGGAATTGACGCAGATTGCCTTAATCATCTCATCCAGTGTAAATATTTCGCCGGGCTCTAACCAAATCTGACTGCCGCCCATGGAGTAGGCATGCTCTGTTACCGGCACAGTATCCGTCAGCCGGACCTTCCCGCTTTCCAGATCTTCAAATGCCAGCAGCAATGTCATCACCTTGGTGATGGAAGCCATCGGCAGTTCGTTATCCGGATTGTCCTCATACAGTATTCCTCCGGTATTACTGCACATCAGTACAGCAGCTTTGCAGGGCAGTGTCAGGGTACTAACGGCCGGAATAATTTCGGATTGTTTTTCCTGTCTGAGTGACGGATAGCCCATCGCCACTGTTGCCGTACCCGGTATCTCCTCCGCCCTGGCAGCAAAGCTGCGTACACAGGCAGCAGTCAGCAACAGTACCGCCAGTATTACTGCCATAATCCGCCTACTGTTCATTCTGTATCCCCCCCTTTATCTTCTCTGCTACAGATATATGAAAATTCAAATCTAATCTTGTGTAAAATTTAAAAAGTTTGTATAATGTATAGAGAGATCAAAAACACACGCTATACATGGATAGCTTCTCTGCAGGCTTTCCCGGTTACCGAAAGAAAAGAGCATGATATGAAGGTTTGTTTTTTCACTTTAGGCTGCAAGGTCAACCAGCACGAGACCGGTGCATTGCAGCAGCTATTCCGTCAGCGAGGGTATACCGTTTGCGACGACCGGCAGCCTGCAGATATCTATATTGTCAACAGTTGTACCGTCACCGCTGTGGGTGACAAGAAAAGCCTGCAGTGGCTGCGCCGTGCCAAACGGCAAAACAAGGACGCTGTCACAGTGCTGACCGGCTGCTTTCCTCAGGCATACCCGGAACAGGCAGCAAAAGCTCCGGCCGACATTATTGTGGGCAACGCGGACCGTACCGCCTTGGTTGACCGAGTAGAAAAGTATATTGCCGACCGGCAACCGATTACGGATATCCTCCCCCACTGCGCCGGAGAGACTTTTGAAAACCTGCCGGTTGCCAGTCAGTTGGAGGGGCACACCCGTGCTTTTTTGAAGGTGGAGGACGGCTGCAACCGTTTTTGTGCCTACTGCGTGATCCCCTATGCACGCGGTCGGGTTCGCAGCCGGACTACATTTCATATTTTGGATGAAATTCGTCAGCTGACTGCCCTTGGCTACCGGGAGTTTGTCCTAAGCGGCATTAATCTGAGTTGCTACGGCGAGGACACCGGTGAAGATCTGGCCGGAATGGTGGAGGCCATTGCCCGTTTGGACGGGGTGGAGCGGATTCGCCTTGGCTCGCTGGAGCCGGACCTAATCACCGATGAAACCTGGCAGCGTCTGGCAAAGATACCCCAGTTATGCCCCCAGTTTCACCTAAGTCTGCAAAGCGGCTGTAACGCCACCTTAAAGCGGATGCGCCGCCGCTATACCGCTGAGGATTACGCCGCGCTGCTGGATAAGCTACGTAGCTGGTTTGACCGTCCGGCACTTACCACCGATGTCATTGTCGGTTTTCCCGGAGAGACCGAATCGGACTTTGCTGAAAGCGTTCAATTTGTGCAGCAGTGCCGGTTTTTAAAGGTACATGTTTTTCCCTATTCCATCCGTCCCGGTACTGCAGCCGCTGATTTTCCCGATCAGATATCGGACAGCGAAAAGGCTGATCGCAGCCATCGGTTAAGTGAAGCCGCTGAACGTGTACGAAAAGAGGTCATCCTGGAGCAAAACAACACCGTGGAGGAGGTTCTGTTGGAAAAGCCGGATGTCGAGGGGCGTTTTACCGGCTACACCCGTCGGTACCTACCGGTCAACGTACACGCCCCCGATCGGAAACAGGGCGAAATTGTGCAGGTGCAATTGAAAACTGACTGTACCCGATTCGGTGAAGATCGCTGGCTAGCCCAGGTGTTGTAGCCTAGGCCTGATACCTTATTACGCTACTACCCCTTGGAAAATACCCGGACTGTCAAAATAAAACCAGATACCCAAATAAACCCACACTTATGAAAAGGAGTCCGTTATGAAAACCGTCCAAAAACTCCCCTCTTTGCGTGTCCTGTTAAAAAAGCTGGTGTGCTACCTGTGCGGATTGCTGCTGATCTCAGTGGGCATCAATATTTCCAAGCTGTCTGCGCTGGGAATTTCGCCCGTCAGCAGCATTCCACGCGTGTTGGAACTGTATTGTGGTCTGACACTGGGGACCACATCTAATATTATCACTGTTGTTTTACTTTTTTCCCAATTTTTGCTGCTTCGAAAGAAATTCCGTTTGACCAACTTGTTAGGAGGACTGGTCGGCTTGCTATTAGGCGTTATGATGGATTTAACCGGCACTGACCCCAACGCTTTCGGTCATCTATTATACGGTCTGCCAAGACCCAATAATTATTTTCTTCGTTTGATTTACATCGTAATTAGCATTGTTGTAATCGGCGTAGGCGTCTTTCTGTATTTGCGTCCTCATTGGGTTCCCATGCCACCGGAGGGTCTGGCTGCCGCTATCAGTCAGGTTAGTAATAAAACCTTCGGTGATTGTAAAACCTTTGTGGACACCGGCCTGATCACCCTTGCGTTGATTCTGCAGTTGATTTTCCTGGGCGGTTTTTCCTCCTTTACCGGTGAATACACTGCCGTACGGGAGGGTACCATATTGATTGCCCTGCTGGTCGGTCAGGTGGTCAAAATGATCTCCAAGCGGTGCGCTACTCCCTTGGAAAGCTGGCTGAATCAATAACCGCCACCTGTATTCCGTATTTCCTCTGAAAAGCCAAATGCCGCTATCTGTGTAAAAACAGAAAGCGGCATTTTTCTCTTATGCCATGCATAGGGTATTGACAAAACCCACCCGGCAGTGGTCCCCCGAAAGGAGCGATATTGCTAATGTCATCTAAAAACAAACAGCACTTTTACAGTTTTCGGATCGGTTTTCCCAGACGGCAAGTCCGTTACAAAAGAATAGGCTGCATATCAGAAAAATACGGGCAAAGCTTTGTCCGACCGGATGAAGGCCGCCTCTATGACATCTCCACCGGGAATGACAAAAACGTTCGCAGCGCAGCTTCTCTGGATTTTGCACAAAAGCTACTTTCCAAACGTCTTCGGCGGTTTGCCGGTGCCATCTGTCTTGCCGCTCTGACCGTCTCTGTGATATCCACCTTTCGGCAAAACCGAATCGCCGCCTGCAAACAGGAGGATATGATGCTCCTGGTCGAAGCAACTGCCTCCACCCCTGTCGACCCGGATACACCGAAAACGGTCTATCTGACCTTTGATGACGGTCCTTCCGAAAACACAGAGAAGGTTTTGGATATTTTAAAGGAACAACAAGTGCCCGCCAGCTTTTTTGTGGTCGGAGCCGAAAACAATCTAACCTATTTTCCTTTGCTGCAGCGCACAGCGGAGGAGGGGCACTGCATCGGGCTGCACACCTGTACCCATGAATATCAAAAAATATATACCGGCAGCGCCTCCTATTGGACAGATATTGAGGCCTTAAAGATGGAATTGACCGAACAACTGGGAGAACGAAACTATACCGTTCTGCGATTCCCCGGCGGCAGTTCTAACACTGTTTCTCATAAATATGGAGGTGACGGCCTGATGGAGCAGCTGAAGCAGGAGGCTATGCAGAAGGGCTAT
The DNA here is from genome assembly GCA_002314755.1 of Faecalibacterium sp. UBA1762. Taxonomy (GTDB): domain Bacteria; phylum Bacillota; class Clostridia; order Oscillospirales; family Ruminococcaceae; genus UBA1762. The sequence continues at coordinate 57,689 of DCHC01000019.1, forward strand.
ACCGTTGTGGATTGGAATGTCTCTGCCGAGGATTCCGTAGGCGGGAACCCGTCCTCCAACACCATTGCCTCCCGGGTCATTAAAGGTTGCAAGGATAAGGCACAGGCGGTTGTGCTGATGCATGACAGCGCCACCAATGACAACACCGTTGCCGCCTTGAATACTGTCATAAACTGGCTAAAAGAAAACAGCTACACATTTGATACCGTTGATCATCTACCCTCTGCCTGACGGTTTCAGAACCGTTTCCTTTTGGCGTGAAATGTGGTAAAATATAGATATCTTCTTATCATATTTGCGAAAAGGACCGGCACCGTTATGCACACACACCGAAAATCCCTTACAAAAAGAATCGCCGTTTGCGGCATTTTCAGCAGTCTGGCGCTGCTGGTACTTTTGGCCGGAAACCTGATTCCCCTTGCCGTATATCTATGCCCCATTCTTGCCGGGCTGCTGCTTTGCCCTGCAGCTGCGGAATACGGTCGACGCAACGGCTTACTGTGCTATCTTTGTGTCAGTTTGTTGGGTCTGCTGGTGCTGCCGGACAAGGAGGCATTGTTCCTATTTATTGCGCTACTGGGCTATTACCCTCTCTGCAAACCCACCGCCGACAGGATAAAGTCGGTCTTTTTCCGGGTTATATGTAAGCTGCTATGGTTCAACGGCACGGTACTGGGCGCCTACTGGTGTATGCTGCACCTTTTTCGTATGCACAGCCTGTCTCAGGAGCTGCAGGGTTACACCCGTCCCCTGATACTTGCTCTTATTCTGCTGGCCAATCTAACTTTTCTACTGTATGATGTTGCCCTGGCACGCGCCGGGCTTTTCTACCGCAGAATCATTTTGCCGCGCATCCGGAAAACTCTAAAATAATTGACACAGTAAAAAGGCACCGACACCGGATCCAAAACAGATCCTGCGTCGGTGTCTTTTACTTCACACGGTTTTACGAATTGTATATCATCTTGTGTGATATTCAATCCGTATAGACTTTTCGTTATTTTAACTGTGTAATCTGCACCGGTCCCAACAAGCCGCAATCGCAGTAAGCGCGTTCAAACTGATACAGGTACCAGTAATGCCCCTCAAAATGGCTGCGTCCCATATCCTCACCGGAATAGAGACTGTTGGCGTTGGAATTGAGTACCTTCACCTGCAGCGTATACCGACCGGCAGGCAAGACCCGCTGCAGGGTATGGGGTGCCATAGGCAGCGATACTGTCTCTCCGTTCAGAGTGACCACTGCGCCAAACCGTACCTCACCCAGGGTCAGCAGTAGCTCTCCGCCCTGCCAATCAAAGGTAGTCTCATAGTTGACAAAACCGGTGTAATCGCCAAAGCCCAGCTGTGGCCAGGGCAGCAAAGCGTCCAGCTTACGTGCAACACCGTCCGGCCCGGTCACCGTCCAATCCGTCAAGGTAATAACCTTGCCACAGGGCGACTTGGGGGAAGCCGTGCTACCTTGTATACTCTGTCGGAATATCTTCAGTTCCCGTGCCTCAAAAGTAAGTGGCAGCGAAGGCTCCGCAGCCTGCCAGCAACCGGTTTCCGCATCCAGCTGCTGCCAGTCTCCCTCTATTTTCAAGCCACGCACAATGGGGGCATCGCTCTCATTCAACAGGAAATACACGGTCCCCTCCGCCGTAACACGGGTGGCAAGAGAGACCTTGCCCACTTTGCCGTCCAACGGGGTCAGGGTCAGACCGCTGGAAAACGCCGTTCCCTGTTTTGCAAGCCAGAAATCGGCATTGGGGGCCAGCTCCGCAATATCCTCTAACGCCACACAGGGCTTGCCAATAGCAACCACCTTGCCGCCTGCGGCGCAGAATGCCCGGGCAGCAGCCTCTTCGGAAGAGGAGAGCGTCTCCTGCCCGGCAAGCAGCAGGGTGTCGATGCCCCGGGCAAGCAAGGTGTCCAGGGTTCCGTTCCAGGCGTAATCATAATCCATAGGCGCGTAGCACAGCTTTTGTGCCAGATTATCCACCCTCTGCCAGGGCTGAGGATTGCTGTTGAACAGGTGGGGATCGTGATGGGCAGCCAGATAGCCGATATCCTGCATAGGCAGATAAATAGCCACATGTGCCCCCGGATTGCCCTGGGAAAGCAGGGTTGCCGTACGGGTCACCCGATCCCCCACCTGCTTTGCAAAGGCAGCCACATTGGGATCCTCCGGGCTGTACTCGGTATACAGGAAAAACTGATCCACACCCCGAAGCAGCTGCTGCTCCATGGTAAAACGCATACGGTCGGGGTACATAGACGGTCCCATCTCGGCAAATGTTTCGCTGATTGCGCCGTCCTTGCCCATGGTGCGTTTGGCACACCCGGCATATCGGGCAAAATCGTTAAACTTATCCGGCGCGATATTATCCCAGATAACATCGATACCCGGACGGTCATTATAACTGCTGTTCTTCCAAAAATCGCCGCTGACCGAACAAAGGGTTGGCAGCTGATTGTCCAGATCCTGATGGCCGATGCTCAGTAGATTGTGATCGTGACACCACTGCTGAATCTGACCGTAGAAATTGCGGGAGAGCAGATCGGTCCAAGTGGCGGTATAGTCATCCCACGCCCTGCGCAGCCGACCCTGCGCGTTGTTGGGGCTGATCAGGCCTGCCGCGCCCATCCATGCAAGCAGCTCAGGCAAAATCTCCTCAACCGGATACCCGTGCTGCGCCATAAACGCACCCGAAAGTTCCTCTGTCATGGGAAAATCGTAGCAGATTTCCGGCTCGTCATAGAAAAAACCCTTTACAGTCTTACCGAATTCCTCCCCCAGCGGCTGGACATACCACTGGTGCATACTCTGCAGGAACTTTCCGACTGCTTCTTTGCTCATAATATCTATGGTGCCAATGGTAGGGTCTCCGGGAATCTCCTTTTTCATCACATGGGTAATAAAGGTCAGATATTCCCATTCTACCGCAACCAGACGGGTGGGCTGAGCCGCCGTATACTTTATGAGACTGTCCTGTGGCAGCACCCGTACACCTTGACCGGCAGGGGCGTAAAATGAGAAATAGTCCACCGGAAACGCCGCAGCTGATACAAACTTTTCCGTTACTGGCAGACAGATAGACTGTCCGGCATTTAGCTTGATATCATAACAGATACGGTATTTTTTAGCTCGAAAACGCTCATCTGTCAGCACCTGGCCGCAGGCGCAGCCACTGGGGTAGCCCCATTCATCAAAAATCCAGACATCCATCTCCTGCTCTTTGGCAGCCTGCACATAATTCTGACAGGATTCCAAATAACCGGGGATCCAATCCATCACATCATCCAGTTTTTTGTCCGTGGTGCCGTTGATTGCAAAGCCACCGTAACCACACTGCTTGTACCACGCTACCTCCTTACGGGCTTTTTCCAGTGAAACACCCGGACGCACCCCGTTATTCAGAATCGGTCGAAAACGGTTATACTCTTTCATCAGTCATCGCTCCTTTTTTCTCTTTTTCCCTGTAAAAACAGGGCAGCGACCCGGTCGCTGAAACCGTACCCTTGCCACTGTCCTGTTCTGAACACACGATAAGCCTTACAGCTGCTGAACCTCTATACCCCGCATACGGTACTTCATATCCTGCATCATAAATGCCGCTTTTCCGGTACCCGAAGGTAACCCATGTACCGTTGCGTACTTGCCGTTATCCACCCAGAAAGTCAGCGCTTCACCTTCCAACCGCACCTGGAAGGAATGATAATCCAGCGAGGTAAAGAAGAAATTCTCCCGGTCGTACAGGGTGGTTACACTGCCGTCGGCAGCGACAGTCTGGACCCGCAGATGCTTTTCCTTTGCAAAGAACTTCATGACAATGCAGCTGCCGTTCTCTGCCTTGCGCAGCACAAAGCCGTAACCGTAATCGCCTTGCTCCTCGTGCCAGCCGTCCACCTGGATGGTAAAGCCGATCTCAACATCCGCCATCTCTTTTTGGGTAGAAAGCAGCTTCACTGTACCCAGCGCAGCATCGCCGGTCAAAAATAGCTTGCCGTCCGTCTCGTTGTAGCCAACACAGTTGGTTTGATCCCATATAAAATCCTTTTCCAACTGGGCGCGGTACTCAGCCTTTGCCGCTTCGCGGATGGCATCCCGGTCTACCACGCTATCCACCCGGCAGCTGTAAACAGCCGTCTGAGCCGCTGCCTGTACACCCAAATACCACATTCCGGCCTTTTCCACCGTCACCGTCAAGGCAAATTCACCCTCTCCGGTCACCGTGAGGCTCAGGGTCTCGGCGCCCTCGCGCTCGGTTTCCAGCGCAAACAGCATGGCCCCGGCAGGGGCGTCTACACCGGCTACCAGTGTGTGGGTACCCTTTTGCAGGTAAATGCCCTGATACAACTTGCCGTTGATAATTTCACCGTATTCATGGCGGTTTTTCAGCTGTGCAATTTTCACACTGCCTTCGCTGCACCAGTTGGCAAAGCCACCGGCAGTAAAGTCACCGTTCAAGAACTGCTCTGCGCTGTGCAAACCGCAGTCGGTGACAAAATCGGTGATCTGCAAAGGATAAATGGCACAGTTGCCCTGATACCGGTTACCCAAAATGCGAACACTGCGCACTGCAGAGTAATCGTCAAGATCTGTATTATCAAAGGGCATTTTACCGGCATAGGGGTTATCTGCCCAAGCGCCAACCGGGTTGACACAGGTCAGATGGCAGTCGTACACCTCAATATCATGGCTCTCTGCATATTCCGCATAGGTTTGGGTGGTGCCCCAGGGGATAAAGGCGATGGCTTTTCCGCCCGAGGAGTTAAGGTAGCAGTGCTCAATGCGGACGTTGTAGGGGCCGCAGTGGCCGTCATGCGTGGAATACCACCACAGAATTCCGCGGGGGTCGTGGTAGTGAGAGGTAATGGTAACACCGTCGTCGTTAGACTGGAACTGTACGCCGGAAATCAGAATATTGTGCGCCCCACCCAGGCCGATACCGTCACCGCTGACACATTTTACCTGATAAATTTTGACCCCCATCACCGACACATCCGTGCTGTAGGTCAAATCCAGATGGTAGTTGTTGGTGCGAACCAGCTCAAAACCCTCCAGATTAGCGTGACGGACATTGAAAAAGCCGATGGGCAGCTGGTGAATACGGTCCGGACACCCACAGGAGTAGCCGGGCATATCTACACCCTCTTCACTGCCGGTATCCATGCTGCGGATTTTGCCCTTACCGGTAATTTTGACATGCTCCGCATTGTGCACCTGAATAGTAGGCAGGTTGCAGATATGCAGGCTATGGGTCCAGTTGATCCCGTCGATCTCCCCGTCGTGGCCGTAGAAGGGCCGGTAGCAGTATTCGGTGGGCAGCTGTGACTGCCACAGCACACTCCCCTTTTCAAAATGCAGCTCAACAAAGCTGCGCATCAACAGGTTGGTTACAATATACCGCTTTCCGTAAAAGCTGTCATCTCCGGGGACCACCACTTTGCCACCACCGGCAGCAGCCACTGCGTCAATAGCCGCCTGGATGGCGTCGGTATCGTTGTGGACTGCGTCGCCCTTTGCGCCGAAATCCAGCACACTGACGGTGTAATCCGGCAGGTCAAACGCATACTTGTTCTCGGTAAAATCCGCCAGGTTTTCAATGACAAACCGTTCATCCACCTTGACTGCGGTACCGTCGGCGCTGCGCAGGAACAACAGGAACTGGGCACTCAGACGGCTGATTCCGTGTGCTCGGAAATCGATGTTCTCCAGCGTAAAGGCCTCCGTAGCGGGCTGGGTCAAAATCAGTTCCTTGCCGTCCGGCAGGTCATCCCCATCAGAGAGGTTGGTTTGATACAGCGCCAGCTCATCCCCGACGGCAAAATTCTTCAGCACGCCGCTGACCGTAATCTTCCCGTCCCGGGCAACGCAGCTTTCCACCTTACCTGCCAGCTGCTCAATTGCCTTTTCCTCCTCAAAGGTATAGCGTACAAGCTGCAGCGTACCGCTTCCTTCGCCGCAGCGGAGATAGAACTGCCGCATTCTGCCTTCACAGCCGGAAGTATCCGACAGATTGCAGTAATACGCCGTTGCGGGAGAATGGGGCAAAATCTCCAGCTTTTTCTCGCACCAGTCATCATGCAGTGTGGTGCGGTAGCCAAAAGTGATTTCGGTCATATCGCTATCGTTGGCAAGCACCAGAAAAACCGTGTTCCGCCGGGGCATCAGCATATTGCACACTGTGGCGTTATTGTCCGGAAATTCCGAAGTAGTCAGGGTTGCGCCGGAGGTAAAGCGGAACTGCAGGCCGTCCTTTTGGGTCAGCTCGCCGCCCTTCACCGAATAAAAGGGCAGCTGTCCGGGCAGCAGACCCAAGGGATCCAGGGCATTCATCCCGTGAATGCCCAGAATTTCCACCTTGATATGCATCATATTATCCAGGCAGACCACCTCGGTCTTCAATTGCCGGATATCCTCCGCGAAAGTCAGATGCGAAATTTCGAACAGTTCGGTATGACGGCCCGCTTTCAGGGTACAGATGCTCATAAAGCTATCTCCGTCGGAGTTGCTGAGGATGATCCGCAGCGCCGCTTTTACCGGATATTCGCTGCTGCACTCGTATTCCACCGCAAAGCCGGTACAACCTGTCAGGCCCTCCACTTTTTCATGAAAGGCACGGACTGCAAAGGAATACTTGGGGATACCGCAGTCACACAGGGTAAAGGGATATGCCTCCGGCAGCAGCTCGGCCCCTTTACGCCACATCAGCCTGGGCTGAATACGGTTCTCGCTCTCCTCAAACCGGTTTTCATCCTGCGTGTAATCGATCTGATGCTTTTTTTCATAGGTATACTTGTCCTTAACTGGAAAAATCTTGTTTGGATAGCGAAAACGTTCCATAATCTGTACACTTCCTTTTTATGATAATAGCTTACACCGCGCAAACCGGCACGGCAGCATTTTTACAAATAGCGCGATTATCTGCCGTAAATGACAAAAGAGACCAGAAAAAGCAGAATACCGCCGATCAGCAGCGCCAGGGAGAGATAGTCCTTGCGGGACGGTTTTTCTTTAAAGAACACTCTGCCCAAAACTGCAGTCATAACCATGATAGCAGCATTCAAAATGGGAAACTGAACGGAAGACTGCATGCCCGGTACACCCGCTGCCCGCAGGCTGAAAATGTTGCCCACACTGTTCATGACCGTATAGGCTGCCATTATGCCGGCCACAACCAGCAGATTACGCACCGTGTGGTCCGGCTCCAGACTATCGAAGACACTGACCGCCGTTTTCTCTTCTGCGGCACTGCGGCGGCGAAAGAACCGTACCAACAGATAAACCGTTCCGAAACCGAATAGCCACAGACTGCTTGCTATCAGAAAATCCGTGCTGGCTGCACCGTTCGGACTCTTGGCATTCAGATCGGAAAAAACGCTGACCAGACCGTTACCCAAAAAGACAACACCGCAAAGCACCATAAAAAGCAAGCCGCCCTCCTTGTCGGGAGACTGTTCCGGCTCTGCCGGTGCCTTTTTGTTCTGAATTGCGTTGGGGAAGCTGGCAGCGCAGATCAGCAAAAAGCCGACCGTCGCGAGCCAGGTAGGTTTGGCACCGGTGAACAGAATACCGTAAATAAACGGAACTGCCTGTCCACCGATCATGCTGTACATGGTAACCGTTACCATCTTACCGCGGGAGATCGCCATAATCGTGGCAATGCTGCAGATAATGTTACTGCCGGTATATGCCAACGCAATGCCAAATGCCTGGGGTGTAGCATTTATCTGAAAACGGTTGATTACCCCGAATATCAGCAGGACCCAGATTGCCTGCAGCTCAACCGACCAGATGCTGGCTGCCACAGACCCGTCGGAATGCAGTTGGAACTGCTTGGAAAAGACAAATTGCGCCGAAAAAAAGGCGGCCGCGATAAAAACCCATAGATACGCCGTTGCCATAAATAAAAGCTCACTTTCTACACAATTGATCAGAATAGCCTGTCACAAAAAGGCAAAGTTACGCCGGACAGTTGTAATTAATTATAGACTTTTCGCTATATACTGTCAAGGTTCACGGTTGATAAAGAAGGATACTCGGTTGATAAAGAAGGAGAAAAGAAGACAGTAAAAATCGCCTTGAGCTTTCCTTTATTCACTGACAAATAGCCGTCACCTTTCACAAGGCACTTTCATACCATAGTTTTGAGAAAAGAAAAAGGAGGCCACAGACATGCAACAGCTACATTGGTTTTTGGGCTCCAACACACCAAAAGGCTTTGTAGGATACGTTGATACCGTCTATGACAGCAGCTGGCGGGTCTGGTTGATCAAGGGTGGGCCGGGGTGTGGAAAATCCGGTTTGATGCGCCGCGTTGCCGACAACCTGCCCGGCAAATGGGAGCTGGTACATTGCTCCTCCGACCCGCGCTCGCTGGACGCAGTCTTTGACCGGGATCAAAAGGTCCTTTTGGCCGACGCGACAGCGCCGCACGCCATAGAACCCCGATGGCCAGGTTGCTGCGAAACACTTATTGACCTTTCGGCGGGCTTTTGCATTCCGCTATTACGGCAGCAAGCCAAAGACATTACCGCGTTGAAAACCGCCTGTGCCTGCCAACACCGTCAGGCGCAAGCTCTTTTAGGGGCGGCACGGCAGCTATGCCGGGCACAGCAGTTTGCCCTGCCGGAGGTAACCGCCAATGCAGCCCGACAGCTTGCCCTGCAGTATCTGGATTTTTTACCGGATAGTCCCTGTCATCCGTCGAGGCAGGCTACCGAACACCGTCGGGGTTTGACAGCTCTGACGCCGGAGGGTATCCTGTTCTTTGCCGACACGGTACGTTCCCTTGCGTACCGCATCTACCTGTTACAGGATGAAGCCGGTCTCGGTGCCCAAGCCGTCATGGGATATCTTTACCAAATACTAAAAGAACAGCCCATTGAAATAATTACCTGCCGCTGCAGTCTTTTCAGTAATGTCACCGATCCTCCGGAGCAGATTCTGCTACCGGAGCAGAACATTGCATTTATCCATGACCGACCCTGTCACAGGTGGCAACCTCTTACATCCGACAGGGTGCAGGTCATACCCGTTTCCACAATATTTACCTCTTCTTCAGCCCTGCAGCAGAAAACCGCTTACCCGTATTCCCATCTGCAGCGCTCTTGGCTACAGGCTGCGACAAATTGTATGCGCCAGGCCAAGCAATTACACGAAGAGCTGGAGCAGTACTATATACACGCCATGGATTTTTCATTTGTCGATGCCGCATTCGAAAAAGTGGCAAGGGATCTGACAGACCACTGATTCTTCTTTCAAAAAAAGAGGATGCCGTCCGCATACCGGGCAGCATCCTTTTCCTTGGTAATCATTACAATGCGTGCGTATTCCTTTACAGTTTTTCATAACAGACTGTACCCCGGTTCATCAACCAACGGTACAGCACCGCTGTCCCCGCTGCAGAAAGTGCCAACACAGCCAGTAGATACCATACGGGGCCGATATTCCAGCCGACCCACATATATGCCCCGCCGACAGCAATGGCATACAGCCAACAGCCAAACAACGCAATGGCAATGCTTACATTCTGCTTGATGGGATACAACTCATTGGTCCAGTTCAGGTTGGCGTTTTTCAAACCAACGGCCAAATCCACACAGGCGAACAGTGCCACGCAGCCGAGAGGAATCAACACGACAAACAACTTTTCCACCACGGTGCCCGGCAAAACGATCGCGCCGCAGATACCGCAAAAAACGGCAGGTACGCCGCCTAAAAGCAGCTGCAAGGAAAGCTTTGCCGTCAATATCTCCCAGGTAGAAACCGGCAGGGATCGCAGCAGCCAATAGCTTTTTCCCTCCAGGGAAACAGCAGGTGCCGCCATATCCGCCATAGAGTTCAGCATACATAATACCGCGGTCAACAGCACACAGGTAGAGCCGGATCTTTCACCGAACACCTGGACGACCACACCCAGGACATATTCCCCTTTCACCAACAGAAAAATGCCAAAAGCTGGCAGCAATAAAAGGGACAGGCCGCAGTTCAGCATATAGTTTGCGCTGGCTGTGAAACGGCCCAGCTCTTTTATCAGCAGCGCCTGCGGAACCGTATGCTGTTTAAACTGCTTCGCGCCGGTTTTTTTCCGTTTTTCTGTGGTAGCGGAGGCTGTGGCAATCTTCATAAAGCTATGCGCCATTAATCGCCAAACCACCGTCAGCGCGGCAACCAGCACTGTGAGACAAATCGCCAGCGCGGCCATATCTCCAGCACCAATACTGCCGATCTTCCACAGTACCCTTGCGCCGGTTCGTATTTTTTCTCCGTACATCTCCGCGTTGGAGACCAGGTCCTGCAGCCAGTTCATTGCACGGAAGTAAACCAGATAATACAGAACAATAAAGGTGATAGACGCCGCAACCGTGACAAAGCTCTTGTTTTTCAGCCTCAGGCTGATTTTGGCAACACCCCAGCCTAACAGACAGCTGAGGAACATATCCGTCAGCGAGACCACAACTATCAGCCCAAGCATACCCACCGCGCGAGCCACCGTAACCCCGAAGAAAAAGATATATACGCCAATAGCCGGAACAAGTACCGTTGCGGAGTACATCAGTCCCATCAGGTACACGCCCGCCAAGCGGGCGGTCATAACGGTTTTGACAGGGATCGGCATGGATAGCAGCAGATCATTATCCTTTGCAAGATACAGTCCGGAATAGGTGTTAAAGACACTGCCGAAAACGCCGAGTGCTGCCCCCAATAAACTGAATAGCAGAAAATAAAGCCAATCCAACCCGGCCTTACACAAAGTCCCACACAAAAACACTGCCAGCGCGCCGAACATTCCGCCTAAAAGCGCTACCATTACCACGGCAAACAGCAAAAACATGACTGTCGTGTTGGCTTTGGAACGGGCCTTGCCGGTCTTGGCATTGGTAAAGTAGCCGCGAAAAATCTCATACAGCTGCTTTTTGATCAAAACTTTCAGCATTCCTTTGTATCCTCCAGCTCCAGAAAGACCTCTTCCAGAGAATCATCCCCCTTGACCTCATCCATCGTGCCGTAGCGAATCAGCTTGCCGCTCTTGATGATAGCGACCTTATCACACAGCTTTTCCGCAACCTCCAGCACATGGGTGGAAAAGAAGATGGCGCCGCCCTCTTGACAGATGCGGTGCATCATCTCTTTCAAAAGATGCGCAGCCTTAGGATCTAACCCCACAAACGGCTCGTCCATCAGAATCAGCCGCGGGGTGTGCATCCAGGCGGCAATGACCGCAAGTTTTTGCTTCATACCGTGGGAATAAGAGCTGATGGGCTGCTCCAGAGCTGCCGTCAGCTCGAACAGTCCCGTATATTCCGCAATCCGGGCGTTTCTTGTTTCCATATCCACGCCGAAAATATCTGCGATAAAATCCAGATATTTTCTACCGGTCATAAAATCGTACAGATCCGGATTATCCGGAATATAGGCAATCTCTCTTTTGCAGGCAATGGGGTCCTGCATAATGTTGATGCCGCCAACGGTGATTTCCCCGGCGTCAAACTGTAGAATACCGGCAACACTTTTCAGTGTTGTGGTTTTGCCGGCACCGTTGTGCCCAATAAAACCGCAAATTTCACCGGGTGCGATCTGTAAAGAAAGATCATCGACCGCTTTCTTTTCCCCGTATGTTTTTGTCAGGTGTTCAATTTTCAGCATTTGCTGTTCCTCCGTATCTTGATCGGTCTGTTTTGGTACCGTTGCTTCTTTTATACGCCTTCCACCCACTGGAAAGTCAACCACTTTTTCAAAATAGCCGTAAATTATCTGATTTATGTGAACGATTGTTCTCTTTTTTTAATTATAGACCCTTTTTCCGGCTTGTCAAGTAGTTTGACCAATCCCGTTTCGCACCTAACAAAAAAGGCCGGGCAGCTGGCCCGACCTTTTCCAAACGCAGATCTGAATGAGGTTTATTAGTTTGCAGTGGTCTGGGTAGTGGGAACATACTCTGTCAAAATCATCGTCAGATCAATCTCTTCCTCATTCCGCAAAACTCTCACGGTGACAGAATCTCCCACCTCGTACTCCGCCAGCAAGCTCTTTACATCGTCGCTGGTGGAAACCTCTTTACCATCGATGGAAAGGATGAAGTCGCCGGTTTTCAGCCCTGCCTTTTCCGCACTGGAACCGCTCTCGGTAGAGTAGACATACACGCCCAGACGGTCCAGCCTGTACTGGAACGCCATCTGCTGACTGTCAACATCCAACAGGTTCACACCGACCCGGATTCGGCCGGTCACATAGCCCTTATCCATCAGGTCCTGTGCGGATTTCATCGCGACGTTGATGGGAATGGCAAAGCCTAGACCTTCCACGCCGGTAGAGCTGGCCTTTGCATTGACAATACCAACCAGTTTACCTTCTGCATCGAACAAACCGCCGCCGCTGTTGCCCGGGTTAATGGCGGCATTGGTCTGAATCAGGGTCATTTGGTTTCCTTCCACGGTAACTTCACGGTTCAAAGCACTGACAATACCGTCTGTAACGGTACCGCCCAACTCTCCCAACGGGTTGCCCACCGCCACAACGCTTTGGCCAACCACCAACTGGTCAGAATCCCCCACCTCTGCGAAGGGCAGATCCGTCGCGTCCATCTTCAGTACGGCAATATCCGACTGCTCATCGGTTGCCACCAGGGTAGCGTCATACTCCGTACCGTCGGAAAGGGTCACTTTAATGGAGTTGGCGTTTTCAATCACATGATTGTTGGTAATGACGGTGCCATCGGCGGAAATAATCACGCCGCTGCCTGCGCCGGTCGCTGTTGTGGTCTGCATCCAATAGTTTTCCACCGTGTATTCCGTATTGATAGCCACCACTGCAGGGCTGATTTTTTCAGCCAGCTCCACCATGGAAAGCCCTTCCTCACCGCTTAGATACTCAACCGTTTTTTCAACCTTGGTCACCGTGCTCTCACCGGCCTGATCGCCCAATGCGGTATGCGTACCCATTTTTCCGGCTGCCCAACCGCCACCAAAGCCTGCAGCCGCACCCAATAGAATGCTCAGTACAAGCAGCCAGGCTACGCCGTTTCTTGCCCTGTGAGGCTTTTTGGTTCTCCGTGTCTCATATACCGGCCCGCTTGCCGCTGCGTTGGGGTCGGTATAGGTGTAATTCCACCGTGTCTGCCGGGCATAGGCATTTTGCTGCCCGTCGGTGCCGGCTTCTGCCCTGTTTTGCTGTTCCGCCTGCTGCGCGTTGCTGTGCGCATAGATGTCATCCCTGCGGCCGACTGCGTCCGCATACATGGGTTGGGTGCCGGGCTGCGCTTCCGCTTCGCCGTTTTCCTGACCGTTTTGCTCTGGTTCAAACAAATCTTTATTCTCATCCATAATCAAATCCTCCGATCTATGGTTTGTTGATTGACTACCGTTGTTCTCTCCTGTGCTGTACCGACTCTCTTTCTTGGTACGGTTATATCATACTCCCTTCCTTTGTACAAAAAATGTACGCCACTTGAAAAAAAGTGAACAAATTGTGAAGCAATTGTGAAATGTGCTTTAGGGGACATTCTTCTGTCTTTCTATTCTTTCTCAAACACACCGACAAAATGCACAAAACATCATAGCACTTTTTGGAGCTACTGTACATAGACATCTTTTCATGTTTATTGTATCATCTATACAATACCGGCTGTTGCTTTGCAGGTATGCGACATAGGGAGAAAGTCACTTTCTTTGTCGCCCGCAGTTACTGACTGTATTAATTTGATAGGTTTAAAAGGAGAAAACAAATGAAGAAAAATGCCAGTATGGGTGCCTTGTACGCCCGCGATGACCTTTGCCGTCTGTTGCCGGATGAACGGCAAGTCGGCAAAATCAAAAAGGATCGGGTAGTCGGTTGCTTTTATTTTTTGACCCAGGGCTCCTGGAAACGCCCCACCCCGCCCCCCTGTAATGTGACCAAGGTGTTGAAAGAACATCCTGAGGCGGTAAAAGACTTTAACGATCCCGCATGGGGAAAGGGTTCCATGTACTGGGATGAGCCCCTGTTTGGCTATTATTTCACCGATGATCCGTGGGTGATTCGCCGCCATGTCAAACTGCTGACCCAGGCCGGTGTGGACTTTTTGATTTTTGACACCACCAACCGTGTCACCTTTTGGCCGCAGGTGCATGCCATTCTGCAGGTGCTGGAAGAGTACCGTCTGCAGGGATGGGATGTACCCAAGGTCGTATATTATACCAACACCAAATCCGGCGAAACTCTGAATGAGATCTGGGAGGATCTGTACCGTCCCGGTCTATACAAGGATCTGTGGTTTATCTGGGACGGCAAGCCCTTTATCATTGCCGACCCTGCCGAATGCACTGCCGAACAGCGGGAGTTCTTTACCTTCCGACTGCCGCAGTGGCCTACGGAGCATAAAAAGCAGGGCGGATGCCCATGGATCGATTTCGAGCGTCCCCAGCGTGTTTGGGTCAGTGAGGACGGTGTCAACGACATTGTACCCGTCAGCGTTGCCCAACACCCCAACCTCGCCTTCGGCGACGCCGCCTTCTACGGCGATCCGGTACCTCGCGGCCGTGCTTTCCATGATGCCCGCAACGACAAGACCCCCGAAGCACTGCTGTACGGCTACAATGTGGCGGAACAGTGGGAACGGGCCATTGAAATGGATCCCCGCATGGTATTCTTTACCGGTTGGAACGAATGGACCGCCGGTCGTGGCAAGGGCGATGAGCCCTATCCCGTGCTGATGGTCGACCAATGCGACTGGGAGTACAGCCGTGACAGTGAGCCGATGAAGGGCGGTCACTTTGACAACTACTATATGCAGCTGTGCGACTATATCCGCCGTTACAAGGGCGCCCCTGACCTGCCCCAGGTTCAAAAGGAAACCGCTATCGATCTGAAGGCCGGCTTTGCCCAGTGGCAAAACATTCCCGAGTATTGGGCAATGCCCTTTGGCACCCTGCCCCGGGATTGGGAGGGTCATGGCGGCGTAACCTATAAGGACGATACCGGTCGAAACGAGTTTGAGTGTCTGAAGGTCGCCCACGATGCCGATAATGTCTATTTCTACGCCCGCACCAAGGAAGAAATTGTCTTTAATATGTTCACCAAGTGGATGACCCTGTTTATCAGCGTCGAAGGTCGACCCTATGCCCCCCATTGGCACGGTTACCACTACCTGGTAAACGATGTGGTGTTGGATGGCTGTGCCACCTTTGTGCAGACCTGCCTGGGCGGCTTCCGCTGGGGCGACAACACCCGTATTCCCTACCGCCGTGACGGCAAAGAGATGATGATCTCTATCCCCCGTAAGGTATTGGGCATTGAAAAGGGCAGCTTTGAGCTGCATTTCCAGTGGGCAGACCACACCGGCAAACAGGAGACGGTTGAAGACTTCTATCTGCACGGTGATTCCGCACCCTACGGTCGGTTCAGCTATACCTACCGGGGCGAATAATTCACTGAACGTCTCTTTGGGTTCACCTAATAAATGATGTATTTGCAGAGGGCTGCCGCGCATTCCGCAGCGGCGGCCCTTTGTACAGAAAGGAAGCTGCAACATGAAAATATCAGCTATTAAAGCTACGTCGGAGCAGTTGATTTTTACTGTGGATACCGACGGTGAGGTCGCCGTACATGAGCATGTACCCACTGTCGGCGGTAAGCCCGGCCGTACTTTGGCCGTGTTGACTGCCACCGCCGAAAACGGTCGATTCTCTCTGCCCCGTTTTGAAGGGCATCACGACCGTATCTACTCCCGTTTTGCCGTCACCTGTGCAGGTGAACCCTGCCAGGGTGTGATTTATGTCACCGATATTGCCGAAGATGTGCCGGAAAATGTTGCCGATTATCCCCAGCCCAGCAGCATCAAGGTGTTGGGCGTGCCCAAGCGCATTGATGCCGAGCTGCATATCCAGCAGGGGCTGACAAATGTCAACCTACCCAACCTGATGGCAACAGAACCGGGTGAGGGCAAAATCGCCTACAACTGGAACGGGCGAACCTACTACTTTATTCAATCTGCCGTAGAGGCTGTCGACCGCACCGTCATGGGTGTGCCGATGATTACCATGATCCTGCTCAACAGTCCCCGTCTGTTTGGCTCCACCGGTGAAAAGGCCCTTTTGGATAGTTGTATTCACCCCGGCTACGATTGGGACAGTTCCAACGCTTTCATCAGCGCATTTGATATGCAGACCGAAGAGGGACAGGGCTATTTTGGGGCTTTCTGCGAATTTTTGGCCGAACGTTACACCCGTCCGGATAAAAAGTACGGTCGTGCCGTCGGCTTTATCGTCTCCAACGAGGTCAACAGCCAGTATGTCTGGGGCAATGCCGGTGAGATGACGGTTGACCAGTATACCCACGAATACAGCCAGGCTATGCGCCTTGCCTGGCTATGTGCCCGCAAGCATTGCAGCTATTTCCGGGTGTATATCTCTTTGGACCAGTTCTGGGCAGGGGTCAACTTTGACGGTAGCAAGCCGCTGCGTTACTATTCTGACCGGCCGTTGCTGGAAAAGCTGAATGCTTGGGTCACTACCGAAGGAAACTACCCCTGGAATGTGGCGTTCCACCCCTACCCGGAGGATCTGAGCTGGCCGGATTTTTGGAACGATCGCGCCCCGGATTTCACCTTTAACACGCCGAAGATCACCTTTAAAAACATGGAGGTACTGGAGGCTTTTCTGGGTCAGGAGGCTTTTCTTTACAAGGGCGAGCCCCGCCGTATCATCTTTAGCGAGCAGGGCTTTAATTCCCGCAGTGATGAGCTGAAGGAGCTGACCGAACAGATGGCAGCAGCCGGTTATGTTCTTGCCTTTATGAAAGCCCGCAACATGAAGACGGTGGACCTGTTTACCCATCACGCCAGTGTGGATAACCCCCACGAATTCGGTCTGAACCTGGGTGCTTTCCGGTTTGATCCCAATTCTCCAGACCGTTTCGGTGAGCCCAAACCGATTTACGCATCCATCAAAGCTATGGATACACCGGACGAAGCCGCCGCGATAGAGAAGGCCCGTGCCTTCATCGGAGAGGAACTGTTTGAGTACCTTTTGCATCCCACCGTCATCTGTGCCGACCATGACACGACCGACGATGTGGTGTTCTGCTAAGCTCGCGTAAAGGAGGATTGACCGTGAACATTTTATCTATTGAAGCCGGTCGGAAAGAGCTGGTTTTCCGTACCGATACAGATGGTGCTGTCACCGTATACGAGCATGTTCCCACCGTCGGCGAAAAGCTGGGCCGTAGCCTTGCTGTTCTGAATGCAAAGGCCGAAAACGGCTGCTTCTCGTTGCCCCGTTTTGAGGGGGAGCATGACCGCATCTATTCCCGTTATGCTGTGGTCGCGGCCGACGGCAGCGCTGTCGGCGGGGTATGTTATATCACGGATATTGCCGACGATGTGCCGGAAAACACCGAGGACTACCCCACCCCACCCTTTATCAAAACTCTGGGCGCACCGCCACAACTCTCCAAAAAACTGGATATCCGCCAGGGTCGCCACGATATCAGTTTGCCCGGGCTAATGAGCACCGTACCCACTGAGGATACTTTGGAGTATCGCTGGAACGGCAAAACTTATTATTTTCTGCGCAGCGTAGTGGAAAAGCTGGACGAGCAAATGCGCAGCGTTCCCTTTACCACCATGATCCTGCTGAACAGTCCCCGCTCCTTTGGCTCCACTGGTGAAAAAGCCCTACTGGATACCGTCATCCATCCCAAATTTGACTGGAAATTCCCCCAGGCCTTTATCAGTGCCTTTGATATGGAGACTGAGGACGGCCAAAGCTATTACGGCGCCTTTGTGGAGTTTTTGGTGGAGCGCTACACCCGCCCCGACAAAAAATACGGCGTAGCCGTGGGCGCCATTATCTCCAACGAGGTCAATAGCCAGTACGTTTGGGGCAATGCCGGCGAAATGCCCATGGAGGAGTATGTCCATGAGTATAGTGAGGCGATGCGTCTGGCATGGCTGTGCGGCCGCAAGCACTGCAGCCATTTCCGGGTGTACATCTCTCTGGACCAGTTCTGGACAGGCAGCAATTTCAGCGGCTGTGAACCCCTGCGCTACTACCAGGGACGCCCCATGCTGGAAAAACTAAACGAATACGCCACTGCCGAGGGCAATTTCCCCTGGCATATTGCCTATCACCCCTATCCGGAAGATCTGCGCTGCCCGGACTTCTGGCATGACCGCGCACCGGATTTTACCTTCTCCACCTACAAGATCACCTTTAAAAACATGGAGGTGCTGGAGGCGTTTCTCTCTCAGGAGGCGTTTCTGTATAAAGGCGAACCCCGTCGCATTATCTTCAGCGAGCAGGGCTTTAACTCTCAAAACGGTGCGCTGCAGTCTTTGACAGAAAAGCAGGCTGCGGCAGGTTATGTTCTGGCATACATGAAAGCCCGCAACATGAAAACCGTGGATATGTTTACCCACCACAGCTGCATTGATAACCCCCATGAGTTCGGTCTGAACCTGGGCATCTTCCGTTATGACCCCACCAAGCCGGAAAATGTGGGTGAACCCAAACCGATCTTTGAATCCTTTATGGCCATGGATACCCCCGATGAGGCCGCTGTTGTGGCCAAAGCCCGCGCCTTTGTCGGCGAAGCAGTCTTTGACTATCTGCTGAACCCACCGCTGGTTTACGGTGACCGAGATACCAGCCAGGATAACGCATTTGGCTGATACTATAACAAGGCTTTTCTGTTTTTGTAAATCATGACAAAACTCCCTTCATGAGCGACAGAACTTCTAAACAGCTGTCAAACATGAAGGGAGTTTTTTTGAATAAGTCAGAAGCGTTTCAGCGGTAAAACCGAATGGGCTTCATACGTTGTTTTCTATTCCGTCTTCGCTTCTTGTTTTTTTCATTAGGGAACCTCGATAAATTGATTC
>DCHC01000005.1 GCA_002314755.1 Faecalibacterium sp. UBA1762
ACAACTGCTTGCAGATGAACGCTTTTGCCGTCGTATCGGATTCCGGTACGCTGCCGGAGGAATCCTCCTTCTTTACCTCGGTTGGTAAGCCCTTCCCGGCGGTCTGTATCCGCACCAGCACCGAGCGACCGGAGGCTATGGACAAGGCCTGCTTTTTTATCTCCGGTATTGATGAAAAAGGGTTGCTGCAGGCAGTGGATACCGCAGTGGAAATGAATCAAAACGGCGATTACGGCATGCCGGTACCAGACTATGTGGAGGAAAACGTCGCTACCAAGGTGGTAAAGATTATCCAATCCTATGTGGGGATTGTCAACAAAATGACCTGGCGCAAAGAGCTATAAGCGCGCTATGAAAGGGGGAAAACCAAATGGGTATGAAGATACTGGTAACCGGGGCAAAGGGTATGGTAGGTACAGCGTTGTGCCATAATCTGCGCAACCTGCGGGACGGAAAAAACCGTACCCGACCGGGTATTGCAGTCGATGAGGTTTTGGAGTACGATCTGGACAGTACGCCGGAGCAGCTGCGGCAGTATTGCGCCCAAGCGGATTTTGTGTTTCACCTTGCCGGGGTCAACAGGCCGGAAAACCCGGAAGACTTTATGAAAGGCAATTTCGGTTTTTCTTCCGATTTGTTGAACCAGTTAAAGCAGGCGGGTAACAAGGCGCCGGTCATGCTCTCCTCCTCTATTCAGGCCACCTTAGCCGGACGGTTTGGCGAAAGCGAGTACGGAAAAAGTAAACGGGCGGGCGAGGAGTTATTTTTTGACTACGGAGCCCAAAACGGCATAAAGGTTGCGGTATATCGGTTTCCCAATTTGATGGGACATAGCTGCCCCAAATACAACAGTGCAGTATCTACCTTTTGCTGGGCAGTGGCAAATGACCAGCCCTTTACTGTAAACGATCCCACCACCCAGTTGGATCTGTTGTATATTGACGACTTAGTAGAGGGTATGTTTGATTTGTTGGAGGGCAGGGAGGTACATTGCCGGTTTGAAGGTGCTGAGACGGTGGTAGATCCTGCCGGACAATTCTGCTGTGTGCCGGTCACCTACAAGGTGACCTTGGGGAAAATTGTAGAGCTGCTGCAGAAGTTTAAAACGCAGCCGCAGACCCTGATAATGCCCAAAATGCCGGAAGGTAGTTTTGAGAAAAAACTATACAGTTTGTATTTAACCTATCTGCCCAAGGAGGCCTTTAAATATCCGTTCAAAATGAACGTAGATGACCGGGGCAGTTTTACCGAACTGGTTCATACCGCCGATTGCGGTCAGGTCAGCGTGAATATTTCCAAGCCAGGTATCACCAAGGGGCAGCACTGGCACAACAGTAAATGGGAGTTGTTTATTGTGGTGGCGGGTCACGGCCTGATTCAGGAGCGCAATATCACCACCGGAGAAACGGTAGAGTTTGAGGTGAGCGGCGAAGAGATCGAGGCAGTACAGATGATTCCCGGCTGGACCCACAATATCATCAATCTCAGCGAGACCGAAAATTTGGTGACAGTGATGATCTGCAACGAGATTTTCGATCCAAACCGTCCGGATACATTTTTTGAAAAAGTGTGATTCTAAGATAAAAGCAGAGGCTGTCGCAAATAAACATTTTGCGACAGCCTCTTTTGCTGAGATACGCGGTTTTGAAGAAACGGAACGGTGTTTATGCAAGGTATCTTTGGCTGCTACCGAAAAAAGAAGCTTCTCTTTCGCAAAGGGTGCGTCGGCAGGCAGCTATGCTATCCAGGCATAGCCCGGGTCAATAAAACGCAAGGCTATCAGTTCAGGTAGATAACTGCCATATCCCAGGGCTGCAGCTGAGGTATTTCCACTCCGGCAAAATCCCCGTCCCGGGTCAAGGGCAGCTGGGTATCCGGTTTACAGGGAACGCTGAGAATAGCCTGGGTGGCTTTGCAGCGGCATACCACACGGAAATTCTCCGCGGTATCGGTCTGGTTGTTGATCAGCAGAACGGCGGCACGGTTTTCATCCCCGCGCACCCAGGTGCTGACCCGGGGTAGCAGATAGGCATCCTGTGGCTCCAGCCAGGCGTATCCGCCCATCGCCCTTTGCAGATTGGCGCGCAGCTGCTGATAGCCGGGGGTACCGGTGTATTTGTAGGGGCTATAGCCCAAAACCACCACATTGCCATACTTGGTGGCGCAGACCTCATCGGCGATCCCGTAGGGCCGGGCAGTATAGGCAAGCACCTCCACACCTTCGACGATCGGTTCCAGGTTGTAAGCCAAATCCGCAGTGACGGTTATTCGGCTGGCGCCTGCAAAATCCGGCGCGTAGACACTTTTAGCCAGCTTTTCACTGCCGCCGGAGTAGGCGGATTTGATGCGCACACCGGTTTTTTCTCCCCAGCCGCGCTCCCACAGGGCCTGCAAAGCCAGACCGTCCAGTATGACCGGTTTTTTAAAGATTTCAGTCAGCTCTGCGTCTGTCATAACGGTGGCAGTTCTGCCCTGCAGCAGAGTACCCCAGGCGGCTGAGTCATCACAGGTAACCGGCGTGCCAAAGCAAGGCCATTCGTTGACAAAACGATTGGCGTCATATTCTTTGTCATACTCGTTAAACCAGCCCTTTTCATCGACCTTCATCCGACCGGCGCACCATTCACTGAAAGCGCCCCAGATGCCTTTTTGGGGCAGAGAATGGGCAAAGGTAAAGTACTGATCGTAGAAAGGCCTTGCTGCAGAAAGATATGCCGCCTCTTTTTTTAGGTAATCAAAGGCATGGGGGCCGCTGCCGTTATACAAATGGTTCATTGCAACGCCGGTGCAGCCGCCCCAAATGGAAAGGGACAACTCCATCAGACGGGTGCGGGCAGATTTGTTCAGAGGTGTGCAGGGGCAGCTTTCCTCTTCATACTGGACATCGTCCAGCACAGCCAGGGGCATATGCACAATCTGTCTGCTCATATCAATCACTTTTTCAAACATGCCAAGGGGGGATTCATCAATGTAAAAACCGTGACCGGGACGGGCACTTTTGGCACGCAGCGCGGTCATACACTGCTCAATATAATCACCTGCAAAGGTGGTGTGGCTGTAGCCGACCGACATGAAGGGGGTTTCGATGGCAGGGTTCACCTCATCCACCGCTTCACGTACAGCGGCACAGTACCGGGCAAGACGCTGGGCCCCGTATGCGGTCCAGGCCTCCCTCAATGCGCTGTTTTCAGGGGAGTTTAATGCGGCAACCAGACTCTCCCGATCGGCAAATTTTTCATCCATAAAGTTTTTTATACAGTCCGGACAAAAGCAGGGGTATTTGACACCACCCAAATGGGTGAAGCGGCAGTCATCGTCTACCCAGACAAAATCGCATCCTGCCTTGGCAAACAACTTATATCTTTCTTTGGTGTAGGCCAAAAAGCCCTCGGAAACCGGACAGGCAAGACGGGGAGCAACAGTACCATCCATACCCACCATGTGGGGGAAGGGCATTTCGGCAGGCGGGGTTTCAATCCGGAAGCTGTCCCCCGCACCAAAGGTGGGCCAAGGGTTAATTCCTACCCGGATCCCTCTCGCCCGGGCCTGGGCGGCAGGCTGTTTGTACAGCTCACACTTGGCCGCAATGGATTCCAGCGGCTCATAGCCGTAGCTGGTGGGTTCAGAGATGAAAATCCACATCTCATCGGCGCAGGAATCGGTTTTTCCGGCCTGCAGAAGATCCAGCATTTCCTCAAACTCGCGGGCGTCGGCGACAGTCTCCTGTCCCATACGCCAACTGATTTTAAATCGACTCATTGGTTTATCCCTTCTTTTTTCTGATAACCGAGCAGAGAGCTGCCCGGGTTATGATGTATTGTTTTCGGTGCGGCTACTGCCGGTTCAAGCCCTTTTACCGGGTCATACCGCAAAATACTTTTTCAGCATACCGGGCAGTTGCCCCTTCATGGCATGCAGGACCTGGGCAGCGCCGGGGGTGGCTTTCAGATATTCGTTCATATAAAAGCCCTCTGCGGCACAGGCTAGATCATGCAGGGGGTACCAGTTCTCTATCAAAAAGCTGCCGTATTTGATCCAGCGGAAGTCTCCAACCAGCCGGTATTCCGCACTGATAGTATCCACCGCCACGGAGTATTTGGCTTTGATAGCGTCAATCAGGGCTGCGGTGGTGTTTTCGGTGGCAAATACGATGGTAGAGCAGATCAAAGCATTACGGTTATTCTCAGTGGAACCGTGGCTGTCGGTACTGCCCACAACCGGCGGATCAAAGCCTTTGGCCTTTTCCTCATAATAGAACGCAGTCTGGTAGCCGTTATGCTGATAATAGTTTTCACCGCCCAGTACCTCAAATGCGTCGAAGGAATCCCTGCCCTCCTCATAGAGGAACCGGGTGTAGTCTTCGCTTAGCTGCATGGTGGAACAACGCCAGTAGGGGTGTGGGTAGATGCCTAGCCCACCGTTTTTCACAATCTGTTCGTGGATCCAGCAGAAGACTGCATAATCTTCCCGCTCGCTTTGTATCTTACGGGGTACGGATTCTGCCCGCTGGCGGATCATCTCCCGAAAGGCCTCCACTGTCATAGCATCAGGACATTCCCCGGTCAGACTACGATCTACCTTTGCCTTGGGTGCACCGTTAGCCGGATATAGCAGCGCGTTGATGCTATATTTTCCGCCAAAGTTGACATAGTGGGTCTGGGCAAGGGGCAGATGAACCTCTTCACCGGGAACGATCAGCATATCCACCAGCGGGCTGTGGTCACTTTCATCTATTTCAAAGGTTTTTCTTGCCACCAGCGAGGGGGTATAATTGTGATGATCAGAAATGACGGTAAAATCGTAACCGTGGCTGCGGTAATTTGCCGCGACAACCGTGGCGTCCTCGTGACCATCAGAGCCATTGGTGTGCATATGTAAATCTCCGCGCAGGGGAACCTTGCCTGCCATGTCATGGGCAAGCGCATAGATGTTTAAGAGGGCAAAGGCAGGCTTGTCTTTATCGGAAAGATAAACGCCGTATTCTCCCTCACGGGGCAGATTGAGTACAAAGCGGATTTCACCGTCACCCTCCGGCTTGACGGGGGCAATCAGAGTGATATCTCCGCTGGTGCCGGGGAAACGACTGTCCTCGGCTACGGCCATCTCCCGTACTGTGACGGTGATATCCTGTAGTTCCTGGGGAAAACAGCGTGCGTTACGCGCCCGGACGGTGACGGTTTGGGGGGTGTCGGTCAAAAAGACCATTGGAAAAACATCATAATCATGTAATGACATCTTCATAAAGCAGTATCTCCTTCATCCTTTATTGCGGTGCGCAGAACGAACCATCTACGCGCGGATATTACAGGTATTGTAGCATAAAACGGAAAGGGACGCAAGAAAGAGAATACAAAATCAAAGATATAATGAATAAAAGAGGGCAGGTTTTTTAGATAATCCTGGCAGGGGTATTGCAATGCAGGGCAGAATATTATATAATGTTTATAGCTAATAATAGCCATTTCTTCATTAAAAACGCAAAGTCCACGGGAATGGGCAGAAAAGCATATTTCAACCGGAGAAGGAGAGGAATATTAAGATGAACGCAGAGCAGCTGCTGAAAGAGTTGGAACAGATTTTCAGAGACAATTTTGACGATGATTCCATTGTGCTGACCAGACAGACGACCAGTGAGGATATTGAGGATTGGGACAGTTTGGAGCAGATTAATCTGCTGACGGCGATCGGTAAAAAATACGGCCTGCGTTTTCAAATACGGGATATCTCCGGGCTGGAAACCGTCGGGGATATGGTGGACCTGATTCTCCGTATGTTACCGGAAAAGTGAGAATGCCGGAGCGGAAGGAACGGACTACGCCATGAATGCATATACCATTTCACAACTTCAGGTCGGGGTGACCGAGCAGTTTACGGTCGAGATTACGCGAGATAAAATGGAACTATTTTTTGCGATAACCGGAGACGCCAGTCCCCTGCACCGGGATGCGGCGTATGCGCGGGAACGGGGCTACCCGGATAGGGTCAGCTACGGTATGTTGCAGGGCAGCTTTATCTCTACGCTGGCAGGGGTCTATTTGCCGGGCGAAACCTGCCTGCTGCATGCGGTCAGCTGTAAGTTTACCAAGCCGGTGTTCGCAGGGGATGTTTTGACGGTTTGCGGAAAGGTGGAAGAGATGGATACCGGTTTAGGGGTGGTTTCGGTCAAGGTTACGGTGACCAACCAAAAGGGAGAGAAGGTTTTGCGGGGCAGTTATCAGGCTGGTGTGGCTCGATAGTTCGCATAAGCAAAAAGGACGGTGCAGTATGCAAAAAAATGTACTGATAACCGGCGCGTCCGGTAGTGTGGGCTGTGCCCTTGTACAAAGTCTGATGCAAAGTAAAAAAGAGGGGGAGACTTTGACGGTCTATGCCCAGGGCTTTGGGGATATGAGCCGCCTGCAGACGCTGGCGGATGGGACAGACTGTATCCGAATTTTTGAGGTGGACCTGACAGATGACAACGCCCGTCAAGGGTGGGTGATACAATTGGCGCAGATCCCCTTTACCCATTTTGTTCATATCCCTGCGCTTCGGGTCATTAACTGCAGGTATGCCGGTATGGATACCGAACGTTTGGAAAAGGATCTTTCCGTTCAGCTGCGCACAGCGATCCAGGTGACACAGACTATTTTGCCCCCCATGGCAAAGCGAAAATACGGCAGGGTGCTTTTTATGCTGACCGATTATCTGCTGGGAGCGCCGCCGGCGCATACGGCAGCCTATATTGTTTCCAAAAGCGCGCTGCAGGGCCTGATGAAAAGCCTGGCGGTGGAATATGCGCCCAAAGGGATTACCGTAAACGCGGTTGCACCCGGTATGATTCAGACAGATTTTTTACAGGATACGCCGGAGCTGATTGTTCAGCAGGTGGCAGAGCAAAACCCGATGAAGCGGATTGCCAGTGTGGAGGATATTATTCCCGCCATGCGGTTCTTGCTTGGGGAGGACGCCGGTTACATTACCGGTGTTACGCTGCCTATTAACGGCGGCGGAAGGATTCAGTAATCGTGCGGGTGTAATAATGCCCGGCAGAGGGACAGTGTCGCTACTCGGCACTGTCTTTTTGCTTCTTTTAAAGCAAAAAAGCAAAAAAGGGAACCTCGATAAATTGATT
>DCHC01000007.1 GCA_002314755.1 Faecalibacterium sp. UBA1762
GTGAGCAGATGCAGGAGCTGATTGAAAACTTTTTCATCAAAATCTGGGATTTGAACAAGCTGCGCAACCATGTGCTGATTAAAACCTTCGGTAACGGAGGCATAGGCGGCCCTGCGCTTACTGTGGGCGGCGTGGATGCTGACGGCTTCGATATGACCAATGACCTGACCTACATGGTGCTGGATGCCCATGTGCATACCCGTCTGCCCTGTCCCTGGCTGGCTGTGCGGCTCCATGCCAACAGTCCCCGGGAGCTGAAGGTGAAAACTGCCAATGTTATCCGTCTGGGGACAGGTGAACCGAAGATTTTCAATGACGATGTAGCTATTCCCAGCATGCTGTCCTCACAGGTAGAGCTTCGGGATGCCCGCAATTATCAGGTGGTAGGCTGTGTGGAGCCGGATGTTTCCGGCAAGAGCTACGGCTGGAAGGACTGCGGCCATATGAATATTGCCCGCGTGCTGGAGCTTGCCGTCAATGACGGCTATTGCTTCCACTGCACCAAAGACTGCCCCCGCTGGGAGCAGTGCGCCGGGGCAGGAAAGCGTCTTGGCCTTGCCACCGGCAGTCTGGAAACCATGCAGAGCTTTGATCAGGTGCTGGAAGCCTACGACAGGCAGATGGAATACTGGTGTGACCGTCAGGTGGCTGTCCTCAATGCGGTAGACCTGGCGCATCAGCTGGTCCGTCCGCTGCCCTTCCTGTCCATTCTTATGGACCGCTGTATTGAAAATGCCAAAGATGTCACCATGGGCGGTACCAAGTATAACTTTACCGGACCTCAGTGGGTTGGTATCGGTACAGCGGGCGATGGCCTTAGTACCATTCGCCAGTTGGTATTTGATGAAAAAATGGTCACGGGCAAAGAATTGCTGGATGCGGTGAAAGCCAACTGGGAGGGCTATGAGGCCCTGTATGCCTATGTGAACTCGGACCATGTACATCACTATGGCAATGATGATGATTACGCCGACCGCCTGGCCAAGTTTGCGATGGACACCTGGTGCAAACACATTGAGCGCCGGCCTAACGCTCACGGCGGCTTCTTCCAGCCCGGCGCCTACTCGGTTACCGTCAATGTGGCCCACGGCCAGAATCAGTGGGCATCCGTGGACGGGCGAAAGGCCTATGAGCCTGTTTCTGATTGTATGGGCGCTGTTCATACCAAGTGCTGCAGCCATGATGTGAGCGGTCCCTCAGCCATTTGTAAATCCGTTACCAAGCTGGACCATGCCCGCGCTACCAACGGCACCCTGCTGAACTGGAAGTTCTCTCCCAATACACTGGTGGGTGATGTGGGCCGGGATACCTTTATTGCCTTGCTGGAGGAATACATTCGCCGTAAAGGCATGCACAGCCAGTTTACCGTAGCCAATCAGGAAACCCTGCTGGCCGCCCAGAAAAACCCGGAAAACTATCGGGATCTGCTGGTTCGCGTCGCCGGTTACAGTGCCTACTTTGTTGAGCTGAACCGTGCCCTGCAGGATGACATCATCGGAAGAACCTCACTGAGTTTTGATTGAATACAAGTCAGGGGGCTGTCTCGTATTGAGACAGCCCCCTGACCTATCGTCAGAGCGTCCCTTGCATCTGCCTGACAAAAAGGGTATAATGGCAACTACTCTCAGCACATCTGCTTTATTAACGGAGTGAGAATCATGCTGTATCACAACAAAGCCGGCCAGCCGGTCGGCCGCATTACCAATATTCAGCGCTATACCATCCACGATGGCCCCGGTATCCGTACTATTGTCTTCCTTAAGGGCTGCGTACTGCGCTGCCGGTGGTGCTGCAACCCGGAATCTCAGCAATGGCAGCCCCAGCTGTTGACCCTGGGCGGCAAGACCAAAACCGTGGGGCAGGATGTCACCGTCGCCCAGGTGATGGAAACGGTGGAAAAGGATTGGGCGTACTATCAGCGCAGCGGCGGGGGGGTGACCCTCTCCGGCGGCGAATGTCTTTGCCAGCCGGATTTTGCCGCAGCCCTGCTGCAGGCGGCACAGGAGAGCGGTCTGAACACCGCCATCGAAACCACCGCCTGTGTCCCGTATGAAAACGTGCAAAAGGTGCTGCCGTATCTGGATCACTGCCTCATGGATATCAAGCATACCGATTCCGACAAGCACAAGGCGTTCACCACTCAGCCCAACCAGCTGATCTTGCAAAATGCCCGAAAAATTGCCCGGGATTGTAACCATCTGATCATCCGGGTGCCGGTTATCCCCACCTTTAACGATACACCGGAGGAGATTGCCGCCATTGCTAAATTTGCCAACAGCCTGCCCAACGTGACCGAACTGCACCTGCTGCCGTACCACCGCCTGGGGCAGGATAAGTACGCCGGCCTTGGTAGGGAGTACACCCTTGCCCATATCGAACCCATGCCCCAGCGCAAGGTAGAACGCCTGCTGGAGGCGGCGCAGACCTCCGGTCTGCACTGTCAGATCGGCGGCTGATCTGCCGCGCTTTCCTTCCCATTGATCCCTTTCCCCGTTTATTCCCTCGCGTTCTGCCGTTCACCCCTCATCAGCCCCGTCTGTCGTCGTCTCCCTTGCGATTTTTCCATACAATATCATGCATCACTGTCAGAAAGGATGTTTTATCATGGCACAGCAATTGACCTTAGAGGATAAGCTTCGCATTGTACAGGAGCTGGTTCCCGGTAAACAGCTCTCCCTGGCGCACATCATCGCCAACCCCGATAAAATTCTCTACACCAAGCTGGGTTTGGATCCGGCGGTAGAATACTCCAAATCCGCTATCGGCATCATCACCATCAGCCCCTGCGAGACCGCCGTCATCGTGGCGGATATCGCCATTAAGGCGGGCAATATTGACCTGAGCTTTGTGGATCGTTTCAGCGGCACCGTCATTATGACCGGCCTTGTGTCCGAGGTGGAATCCGCCATGAACGCCATTGTCAACTATGTCAGCAGCACCATGGGCTTTACCGCCTGTGCCATTACCAGGACCTGAGCGGCATGAAAAAGATTTTACTGTGCGGTCGGTCTACCAGCGGCAAAACCACCCTTACCCAGGTTCTGCACGGCAAACAGATCGCGTATAATAAAACACAGTATGTCAAATACGGGGATGTCATCATCGACACCCCCGGCGAATATATGGAGGACCGGCACTTAGGCTACGCCCTGGCGCTTTACTCCTACGAGGCCGACTGCATCGGTCTGGTCTGCGCCGCAGATGAGCAGTACTCTCTGTTCAGCCCCGGGTGCTGCAGCCAGGCCAACCGGGAGGTTGTCGGCATCATCACCAAGATCGAAAAGCCCGGCGCTCGGGTGGAGCTGGTGAAAAACTGGCTCAAAATCGCCGGTTGTAAAAAGATATTCTGCATCAGCTCCTATGACGGTGAGGGTATCAAAGAATTGATGGATTTTCTGATGGAGGGCGGTCACGCCAACGCAGATTCCTTTGAAAACGCCTTGGATTTCAACTGATTCCAAGGCTTTTTGTCTATTTATCCGGTAGAGATTGAATTTGTCCCCCGGCTGTGATATAATAAAAGAATACTAAAACAGAAAAAAGGTGTTATGATGTTAGAACCGCTCTTTTCCAATACCGCCACCCCACTGTTTTTAGGGGTGCTGGCTGCCTTTGTACTGGTGTTTGTGCTGTTAAAAACCTGCGCAGGGCTGCTGCCCCGTGACGGCGGGCGAGAGTATGCCCACAACGGTGCGCTTTCTCAGGGCAAGCCCCGGGGCGCAGGCTTTGTGTTTGTGCTGGTCTTCGCAGCGGTGTCGCTGCTGGTGTTGCCCTTTAGTGTAGAAAACCTCATCTATACCGTCCTGCTCATCGCCTCTATGATGACCGGCTACTTAGATGACGGGGCGAAAAAATCCTGGGATGAATACAAAAAGGGCGCGCTGGACCTGATTATCGCCATTTTGCTGGCGGTGACCTACCTCAACTTTAACCCCTCCCAGATCCGGCTGGAAATCCTCAACATCACCCTCACCCTGCCGCCGGTGGTGTTCGGCATTCTGACCGTTGTTTTAGTGTGGGTCTCTATCAATGTAACCAACTGCACCGACGGGGTGGATGGACTTTCCGCCTCGGTGTCCATCGTGACCATGGGCGCGTTCTATGTCATTTTGCTGCTGCGGGGCAGGGTAGACGCCTTCGGCAGCTCCATTTTGATCTTTGCGGCGTGCCTGTTGAGCTACCTGTGGTTTAACGCCCATCCCAGTGGGCTGATGATGGGGGATGCAGGCTCCCGCGCCATGGGTCTGTTTATCGCCGTGGCTGCCCTCAAAAGCGGCAGCCCGCTGCTCTACCTGCTTTGTGCCGCGGTGCTTATCATCGACGGAGGCATGGGGCTGCTCAAGGTGTCCCTGCTGCGGTTCTTGAAAATCCGCATCCTCAAAAATGTCCGCACCCCCATCCACGACCATGTTCGTAAAAATAAGGGCTGGTCGGATACCCAGACCGTCATGCGGTTTACCGTTTTGCAGCTCGTGCTGGCGGCGGTGGCCGTCTATTTTGTCGCAGTGTAATCAAAGGCTGCCCGCCGTTTTGCTTTGCGGCGGGTTGTCTGTCATTTTATAGGAAAAGGAAGTGCCAAATTGGAAAACATCAGTCTGCTTTTCCCCAAGGGCAAGCTGGACGCGCCTGTCCGTATGTTGACGGAGGAGACCGTCAACGATCTGTCCCTCAACTATATCTGTGCCCAGCTGTCCCGCAACGCCGGGGAGCAAAACGTTATCCGCACCATCATGGTTCGCCTATGCGATGACCCGCAGGTCATCCGCTACCGGTGCGACATTTTTGAGGATGTGCTGCGGTTTCCCGTGCTGCGCCAGCGCATTGCCGAGCTGCTGGATCAGCTGGATTTTCTCAAAAGCGTGGAGCGGCTTTCCAAGGATACCGACGCCTCCAGCATCTGGCAGCTGATCAACCGCTTAAACGAGCTGGATCATTACATCGACTGCATTGCCGGTATCCGCGATTGCCTCAACGGCCTGCCCATTGCCTCTCAGGGCTTTTGCGACCTGCGCGATTTTGTGGAGGAAATCTACAACGACAGCGGCTTTGACTATCTGAAAAAGGATATCGAGTATCTGCAAAAGAATGTCTGCAAGATCAAAAGCATCACCTTGGGCGTCAATTTAGATAAAGAGCTGCGCCCGGTCAGCACCGGCATCGTCTCTATCAATAACGAACAGTATAAAGAGATGGGCATTTTACAAAACCTGCTGGATTTCACCAAATCTAAGGAGGAAATTCACGAAGGGGTGCGGTTCACCGGCATGGCGCCCTACCATTGCCCCAAGGTCACCCAGGATGGGGACGCTGTCGCCGGCAGCATTGCGGGCGCCACCCCCGCCGGTCAGCTGACCAAAATTGCCAAGACCCTTAATAAAGAGGATTACGGCGCTTCTCAGGCGGGCGCAAACCCCCTGATGAACAACCTGAACGTCACCGTTACCGATATGCTGCAGGGCGTGGTGCGTAACCTCAAGACCGTGTTGAACAAGTATGTCAACATCAGCGGCTACGCCCTTTCCGCCCTCATCAGCGAGTTCACCTTTTATATCAAGTGGGCAGAGCTGGTGGATAAGCTGTTGGCAGCGGGCGCGGTGCTCACCAAGCCGGAAATTGTGGATACTCCCCGCGCCTTCAAGGGCGAAGGCATTTACAATATGAAGCTTGCCATCCATAAGCTGGAAAACCCCGGCGAGGAGATCGTCCAGAACGATTTGGATTTTTGCGACGAGCACCGGGTGTACATTCTGACCGGCCCCAACCGGGGCGGCAAGACCACCATCACCCAGGCGGTGGGCATCCTGTATCTGCTGGCGCAAAACGGCATCTTTGTGCCCGGCAGCAAGGTGTCGCTCTGCCCGGTGGACAACATCTACACTCATTTTCCGGCAGATGAAAACCAAACCGTGGATCTGGGCAGGTTAGGGGAGGAATCCAAGCGGTTCAGCGAGATCTTCGCCCGCGCCACCGTCCACAGTCTGCTGCTGCTCAACGAATCCTTTGCCACCACCTCCTTTACCGAGGGGCTGTATATCGCAAAGGATATCACCCGTTCCATGAAATACTTAGGCGCTAACGCCATCTTTAACACCCACATGCACGAGCTGGCAGCCTCGCTGGATGAGATGAACGCCCAGCTGGACACCCCCGACCGGGCCGTCAGCCTGATCACCGGTGTGGAGGCAGGCAAGCGCTCGTATAAAATCTCCATCGCGCCGCCCCAGGGCCTGAGCTTCGCCCAGGATATCGCCGAAAAATACGGCGTGACCTTCGCCCAGCTGCAGCAGCTGATCAAACAAAAAAAGAACGCCCCTCAGGCGTGACAGATCCGCTGCAGGACAGAATGATGAGAATGATCAAATTCAATGATAGTAACGGAAGAACGGACGGTCGAAATTATGATCAAAAGTAAAATAGGTTTTGCGAATCGAATTGACGAAAACTCGTTTTTTTGCAAGGCATTGGCATTCGGTACCGCAATGATTGCCCTTTTGGGTTGGTATCATTTCCTTTACCTCATTCCGTTTCCGTCTGTGGTCAATAAAATCCTACAAATTCATGTAGTAGTCTTCATGGAGGCGGTCTGCGGAATACTGTTCTCGCTTTATTGCTTGGTAATGTACAAAAAAACGCTGCTATCGGCAAATCATTTCCGTTGGTTATATACCTATATCCCGGTATTGATCATTACGTTTGTCGTCGAATGGATCGGTTCGGTCATAAGATACCCTGGGCTCGGCGTCATGAAAAGCTTTCGGTTCGGTTGTAACTTTTTAATGGTCGGTCTCATTCCTGCCGTTTTTGTACTTTTCAAAATATTGGGCTCAGACGGTGTTTTCAAAATACTGGACTATTTTTCTTTTGTCTGGAATATTGTTCTGATCGTACAGGCTTGTTACTATAAGTATTGCGGCAGAATACTTTTTGGTTTGCAGTCTTATTTTGACTATTACACAAAAGGAAGAATCGATACCCGTTTTGGACTTCGTGTATTGATGGGCTGCATGGGGGTCTATATCATCTATTACAATTTATCCGATTTATATGATTCTGATTTAGCGCTGGGCAAAAAGCTGTTTTCCCTGTTCCGGGCGGTTGTTGGTATTTGCTGCCTTTTGTTTGTGCAGCAGAGCAGGTTGGCATTGGTGTACTTCGGCTTTTCGTTGGCGGTCATGCTGCTGATCAACAATAAAACCTCGCGTCAGAGAAAAATCGAGCTCATCACGGTTTTAGCGGCTGCCATTATTTTGCTCGGCACGGGTGTCATACAGAATCTGATCAGCAAAATGCTTTTAGTTGAAAAAATGAACGGAGGCGTTTCGTTATCTGCTCGTCTTTATGAAATCAGGTATTATCTTGGGTGTTGGTTAAAAAATCCGATTTTGGGAAACGGATTTACAATCGGCAAAGAATCATCTGCGCTATATGCAGTTGAACATGGGGAACTGGGTACTGCGTACTACTCGGATATCGGGCTTATAGGGTTACTCGCCGAAACAGGCTTACTGTCCGTCGTATTTTTCTTGTTTCCCATGTACCAGGGCTTTCAATTAATCCGGAAGATCAGAAAGCAAAACGGGATCCCTCAAAAGGAAACGATTTTTGCAATGACAGGCTATTCTTATTTGGTGATTTCATCTATTTCCGAGATTGTGACCGATAACGAAAGATCTATCATGTTTCCTCTAATGCTTGCGTATTTTATGTATTTGGTATACCGTGCGCAGCCAACGGATGAGAACGGATAATAAAGGAGTATTATGACAGTTTCTATCATTACAGTTTGCTTAAATTAGCAGGCGACCATCAGACAAACCATAGAAAGCGTTTTGGCACAGACCTCGGATGATTACGAGTATATTATCATCGACGGAAAATCAACAGATAACACGCTGCAAATCATTGATGAGTATCGGGACCGATTCGGGGAAAAGCTTCAGGTTGTGTCTGAACAGGACAAGGGACTTTATTTCGCCATGAATAAGGGGCTTGCCCTCTCACAGGGAAAACTGATCGCCTTTATGAATTCGGATGATTGGTATGAGCCGGACGCGGTTGAGATCGCCATAAAGGAATATTCCGGCGAGAAATATGAGGTTCTATACGGCATCGAGCGGATAATTGACCATGAAGTGGAAAAGCAATGCATTATGTACGGACATAAGTTTTTAGGAAAAAACTGTTTGCGTCACCAGTCTACTTTTGTTACCCGTGATTGCTTTTTTGATTTTGGCGGTCCCTTTGATACAGCTTATCAATGTGTGGCGGATTATGAATTTTTTATCCGACTGTCACATAATCCGCAGGTCTATTTTCATCCGGTTTACAAGCTGATCGCAAATTTCAGAATAGGCGGAAAATGCAGCACATTCCTATGCTTTAAAGAGACGAATTGTCTTAGATATAGATGTGGTTATCTTTCAAAATACCTGTTCTATAAGAAGATGTTTATCGAGTATATCAGATTTATCCTTGGGAAAACCAAATAGCTGCAGCGCTTCGGTTTGACGGAAAAAATCGGCCTTTGAGCAAAGAGGTCGTCATGAATGGAGGATATGAATGAAGGTTCTGCTTTTGGATACCAGTGATATCCCTTATTCTCTATCCATTTCCAAAGCACTAAGTCGGGTCAGAGATCTGGAATTAACCGTAATTACACGGTATTCCTCGCACGTAGAGAATGCCTACCGGTTTTACTATAGGTGGTCTGACAGGTGCGAACAGCCTCTTGTCAGAAAAACGGTCAGAGGTTTGGAGTATTTCATTGGTTGTGTCCGAACGGCGATCCATGTTTGTTTTCGTCATTATGATATCATACACATCCAGTGGGGGTCGCTGTTTTTTGTGGACCGTCTGTTTTGGAACTATTTAAAATCGCGAACGGACAAATTGGTTTTTACTGCTCACGATGTCATACCCCATGATCAAAACCCCAAGGTCATCGCACACAATCAGCTGCTTTTTTCTATTCCGGATACCATTATCGTGCACGGTGATTTTTGCAAAGCAGAAATTCACAGTGTGTACCCGCAATTTGAATCAAAAATATATGTTCAAAAGCACGGAATGACGGTACTTCCCCAAACGCCGCCCGTGACAGAGGATACCGTGAACAGGCATTTGTCCCTGCTTGACGCGCATTTGGAAAACAGGATTGTCATTGGCGCTTTGGGACAGATTGATGATTATAAGGGCGTTGATTTGCTGATCGAGGCGGTAAATCAGTTAAATCGGCAGGATGTATATCTGATTATTGCAGGAAAAACCATTGAACGTTATAAAAAGAAATTCGATGACATAAAAAGCAAGCTGAATAACCCTCAGATCTACATTTATAACCGCTTTTTCTCCGAT
Organism: Faecalibacterium sp. UBA1762; assembly: GCA_002314755.1. Classification (GTDB taxonomy): domain Bacteria; phylum Bacillota; class Clostridia; order Oscillospirales; family Ruminococcaceae; genus UBA1762. The sequence continues at coordinate 9,355 of DCHC01000007.1, forward strand.
GAGGAAGAAGCCTATTTCTATGATTTAGCAGATATTGCTGCAACCACATACAAAAGCGCCAGCATGAGCGGTGTATTATTCACGGCTGCAGGACATCAAAAAACGCTGCTGTCCACCACCGTTGGGTGTATCGGCGATGTAATTCGTCCGTGCAGTGATTTATGCTATCTGTGCGAACCGACGGTCCCGTCCATCAAACGGCAAATCGAACGAATACTGGATACACAAACCAAGTCCGGCTTGCGTCATATGGGAACGCAGTTTTACAATTCCGTTTCTAAAGCCTACAATTGGGATCAGATCGCCGACGATTTGGTGCATCATTGTTATGAAGCGGGGCTGCGTCATAAGGAGAAATAATGAAAATCCTGCATATTACACCTCAAAAACCGTCTCTCATATCGGGGGGCGAGATGTGTGTATATCAAAGTCTGATTTCAATGAAAATGAACGGGTACACCGTAGACTATGTAGGTCCGGAAATTGAAAACGACGAGATCAAAGCCTTGTATCACCGGGTGTTTGAGCTTGCGCCGACCGGTCAGAAAAAGGTGCTGATCAAAAATCTTGCAAAAGGCGTCACCAACAAACGGTATGAGGCATGGAAAAACGCAGCGATCGATTTTTGTTCCTATGATCGGATATGGTTAGAATTCACCAAGCTGGATTATATCTTTGATCGGATCCGGTCAAACAACGTCTATGTACGGGTACACAATGTTGAATATGACTATGCCGGAGCATTGTTACGTTCACAGTGGAGGCTGAAGCACTTCGTGTATTATTTGTTGGCCCGAAAGCAGGAAAAGCGGATTTTGACCGAGTGTGCCGGGGCAGTGGCGTTAACGGTTCATGATGTTAAAAGAATGACCGAATTGTATCATATCCCGGAGGAGAAAATTTCGCTGATGCCGATCTGTGTTTCCTCTCAAACGGTGCTCATAAAAGAAAAAAGCTCCCCATTGCGCATGTTGATTACCGGTTCACTCTGGTACATACAAAATGAGAACGGTATCAAATGGTTTTTAGAAAACGTATGCAGCAAGCTTTCTGTTCCGTATGAATTGGTCATCGCCGGCAGAAATCCTTCCGAGGGTCTGATGTATGAAGTTTCCAAAAGAAAGAATGTGACTGTTATGGACAGTCCCCCCCAAATGAAGCCTTACTTTGAGCAGTGCGATGTAGTCATTGCCCCTGTTTTTGAAGGCGGCGGCATGAAGGTCAAGGTTGCGGAAGCTTTGTCATACGGCAAGCCCATTATCGGAACAAGTCATGCCTTTGTCGGCTACGAGTCTTTGCAGGAGTTTTTCGACCTCTTACGGGCCGATTCGGCTGAAGATTTTGTAAGTAGAATCCAGGAGCTCCATCACATGAGCAGCGTGCAATGGATTTCGCTGCAGCAGAAAATATTGACCGCTTTCAAAAACAATTATAGCTTTGAAACAAGCGCAAATAATTGCAGGCAGGCCTTGGAATCTCTGCGTGACAATAAAAGATAATATTGTGGCATTTGATCATGTGAGGGTAGGGCAGCCGCGATAAACTCGGCTGGCAGATCCTCCGTTTGCGGCTGTTTCAGATCATTTCTTTTACAAACAAGAGGCTTAAGATGAAAATTGTTGGTATCCTTAGAGAGCAATTTGCTTTATCAATTGGGGGAAAAAACTCTGCCCTCGAGATAGGCAAAAGGTCACCCACTGCCCATCCGGCAGTGATATTCATAAACCGCCGCTTTTATACTTGCTGCTGCCTGGCAGTGTCCTCCTGCCATGATGGAAAGGTAATTCCCAATTAGGAATGGTCATAATCATGAACATAAAGAAAACTGCATTACGCAACGGTTCGGTCGGTTTCATGAGCCAGGTAATCGCGAGCCTTTTTCAATTCTTAACAAGGTACTTTTTTTTACAGTACCTGGGAATTGAGGTGCTGGGTTTAAACAGCATGTTCGCCTCCGTATTCAGTGCTTTCGCGCTGGCAGAGCTTGGATTTCAATCCGTCGTTATTTATCATCTGTATAAACCGATACGGGATGGAGATCATGCTGCAATAAACACCCTGATTTCTATTTATCGTTTTGTTTACCGTATCATCGGGATATTTTTCCTTGTGATCTCGGTCGCTTTCCTTCCTTTCCTTCAGTATATCATAAAAGGCATTGCTGTAGACAGAAGCATATATTTTTATTTTATGCTGCAATCGGCAAGCTCTGCTTTTACCTATTTTCTGTCCTGCAAGCGCGCATTGCTTATTGCGGACCAAAACGAATATATCCCCAAGCTTATTGATACAGCAACGAACATCGTTTCAGAGCTATTTCAAATTTATGTGATCATTCGCTATCAAAGCTATCCGCTGTATTTGTGCATTCGAATTTTACAGGTGATCCTCTCCAATATCATAGTGAACGGCATTTGTCAAAAAAAGTACCCCTATCTCAAGCCCGTACCCTTTGACCGAAAATCCTTTTTCACCATCTGGAATGATGTGAAAAATCTTTTCTCGGCAACGATCGCCGGATACATATACGGTTCTACAGATAATTTTGTCATTTCTATTCTGATCAATACGGTGACTGTGGGTTATTATACAAACTATCAAACCGTCATAATAGGGATAAAACGGTTAACAAACGGTCTGCTCACCCCCATTGCTCCGGCAATCGGCAGGCTATTGATCGACACGGATTCAAACCAAGACAAAGAACAGACATTCAGGCTATACTACCATATCAGATTTATCATTGCGTTTTTTTTGGTCATCCCCTGCTATACCCTTATCAACACATGCATTACAATTTGGGTAGGTTCTTCCTATATCATGAGCCCCGGCGTATCAATGCTGCTGTGTTTCGATCTGTTTATTCATTTGGTTCATAGCGGTTGCAGCGACTACATAAACGGTTCCGGTCTGTTCTCTCAAGAAAAGAAAATTGAAATCGTCGGCGCTTTGATCAATCTGATACTTTCCGTTATTTTGTGCTTTAAACTGGGAATAATAGGCATACTGATCGGAACTGTCGCTTCTCAATTGTGGTTCTGGACCGGTAGATCATGGGTGGTGTACCGCTATTGTTTCAAAATGCCGTTTTCTCATTATTGGCAATATCTCAAAGAAAGCGGTCTGTATATAATCGTTAGTTTATTTACCGCTTTCATCAGTTGCTTGTTATTTAAAATGTTAAAAATACATGATCCGCTGCAGCTGTTTTTGGCGGGCGGTTTGCTATCCCTGATCATTTGCGCAATATCATACTTTCTGTTTTTTGGCCGTTCTAAGTATTTCATTAGGCTGAAAAAGCTGAAAATGAGGGATTTGTGTACCTTCAAGGGGTAAGCGGATGCCATCGCTCGGCAACCACCTGTCCGGCAGAAACCGGCTTTTTAAAGGAAACTGTTTTTTCGCAGGGTTATCGCAATTTCATTTGAAACAGCGCAGGCAAAAAAGAAACGAGGGAAGAGAGAACCCATGATATCGGCATCTGTTGTATTATTTCATACAAGCAAAGAAGAATTGGAAAAAGTGATTCGTTCTTACGCTCCGGGAGAAAACAGGTACCTGTTTCTCATTGATAATTCACAGCCGGCTTCAAAAGAAGAGCTTGCGGATGTGATTTGCAGTCCGTACATAGAGTATATTCATAATGATAAAAATCTTGGCTACGGTGCAGCTCATAATATCGGAATACGAAAAGCGATCGAGAGAAAATCGGAATATCACATTGTGTTAAATCCGGATATATCCTTTCAGCCGACAGTGATTGATGAGCTGATTGCTTACGCAGATAATAATCCGGACGTTGTTTATCTGCTTCCGAAGGTAGTGTATCCAAGCGGCGAGATCCAATATTTGTGTAAGCTGCTGCCAACTCCATTTGATCTGTTTGCCAGAAGATTTTTGCCCAATGTCGGCCCGATTAAAAAAACGATGAACGGTATTGTTTAAAGCAGTCGGGATACGACAGGATTATGAATCCGCCTTGCCTGTCAGGATGCTTTATGTTTATGAGAACCCGGACCCTCGAGGAAAACGCTCTATTCTTTGACGAGAGATTTTTTATGTACTGTGAAGATTTTGACCTGATTCGCAGATTACATCGATTCGGAAAAACGGTCTTTTATCCGTTTGCGACCATTGTCCATGATCAAAAAAAAGAATCCTATAAAAAGGTGAAGATGTTGATCAGCCACACCAGAAGCACGGTTCGGTACTTTAACAAATACGGCTGGCTCTTTGATGGCGAACGGGATATACAAAACGGTCTGATCCGACAGGAGTTAGAGACGTAAAGAGTGACAGATCCGCTGCAGGACAGAATGTTTTAAATGAAAAAATCAGGTGAAAGGGTGTTTCGGGTTTCATGACGGTATCAATCATTACAGTTTGCTTAAATTCGCAGGCGACCATCAGACAAACCATAGAAAGCGTTTTGGCACAGACCTCAGATGATTACGAGTATATTATCATCGACGGAAAATCAACAGATAACACGCTGCAAATCATTGATGAGTATCGGGACCGATTCGGGGAAAAGCTTCAGGTTGTGTCTGAACAGGACAACGGAATTTATTTCGCCATGAATAAGGGGCTTGCCCTCTCACAGGGAAAACTGATCGCCTTTATGAATTCGGATGATTGGTATGAGCCGGACGCGGTCGAGATCGCCATAAAGGAATATTCCGGCGAGAAATATGAGGTTATATATGGCATCGAGCGGCTTATTTCCAACGAAGAAGAACTGAGCTGCACCATGTGGGGACATAAGTTTTTAAGTCAAACCAGTTTGCGCCACCAGGCTGTTTTTGTTACCCGTGATTGCTTTTTTGATTTTGGCGGTCCCTTTGATACTGCTTATCAAAGTGCGGCGGATTATGATTTCTTTATCCGGTTGTCACAAAATCCGCAGGTCTGTTTTCATCCGGTTTACAAGCTGATCTCCAATTTCAGAGTCGGAGGAAGCAGCAGTACATTTTTAAGCTTTAAAGAGGTGCACCGCATTAAGTATAAATACGGGTATCTTACAAAATACTCGTTCTATAAAAAAATGCTCATTCAGTATATCAGATTTTTCCTTGGAAAAACCAAATAGCAGCAGCTCTTCAGGCGGTGTCTGAACGGTGAACCATCTTCGTTTTTATCATTACGGTGTCAGACATATCATGGATGATTTGTTTGATGGAATGAGCAGCTGTCAGCTGCATCCGTCCCAAAAGGCACAACCGGGTGGCTGTGCCTTTTTTTTGCTGCCCCTATGGGGTGTTTATACAGGCAAGGTATTCAGATACGCCATTTGTAGGGGCGAGCATTGCTCGGATAAGGTACAATAAGTTGCGCA
>DCHC01000028.1 GCA_002314755.1 Faecalibacterium sp. UBA1762
TACAGCCGACCATGCAGTAATCCCGTGCGTCTGCCAGAGTATAGCCCTGCCGCGCCAAAGCCGGAATATTGACTGCGTCATTCATCAGTGCCGGATACCCCAAACCGGTACCGATCACCTGCAGGCAGGCGTCCAAAAATTCCGGCGGGGCTGCCGGGTGCAGACGCGCAGAAAGGTTCGGCCCCGGGATATTGCACTGATGTACCGCCTCAAGAATGAGATAGGACAGCTCATTGATGGCATCGGAGCCATCCCGCTTGACGCCGCCGATGGCAATATTGACCACGTTATCTCCGCCAAAATAGACGGATTCCCGAATTTTATACAGGGTACATGCCACCAGTGCCAGCGCCTCTTCTTTGGTCAGGCTGCCGGCTTGCAAATCTTTTTGATAAAAGGGAAATAAAAACTGATCCATTCGTCCAAGCGCCATAGCGTACCGATTCTCACAATAAAAGACGGTATGCACCAGCCACATCAACTGCAGCGCCTGGCGGAAGCTTTGGGGCGGTGTCAGCATGACTGCACGGCAGTTTTCTGCAGCTTGCGTCAGCCCTGCAGCAGCCGCCGCATCGGCATAATCAGAGATATATTGAGAAAAAGCCTGCATACTGATTTGCGCGGCATTTAAAAAATTCTGTTCTTCCGGCGCGGAATGCGCCTTTAAAGAAAATTCAATCTGCTGAAGCACCCCTTGCACGCCCGTAGATAAAAAGGTGGCGTAATCCGGCGCGAAATGGTCAAAATTGGTCCAGAAGCCCCTGCTGCCCAGGATCCCTGCCAAACGATCTCCCTCGGTCAACTCCGCTGCACTGTACCTGTCGCTGAGTAACCCCCGTACGGAGCCGACGATCAGATCGTGGGGATATACCACTTTTTCAATATTCTGCAACATTGCGGCAAACCCATACGCCCGCACCAGTACATTGGGCTTTGAAAAATGGGTACGGTAGCCCTTTGCGTACAATAGGTTTCGGATACAGCTGCAGCCGGTAGGTTTCTTTTCAATCTCACTGCGTAAAAGCTCTAACTGTTGAATCATAGAAGCTGCCTCCTTTTGTTCAAAAAAAGCTTTAACAGAATATTTATTATTTATTTTAAGGATACCATACGCCCAAAAAAAGGTACACCCACAATCTTGACGAAGGTGGACAAAAATGATATATTTTACAGGAAGGATTCAGTTCAAGGGGGACGAAATATGCAGGGAAGCTATTTGGGCTTTTCGTTGGAAAAAATGCCGGTCTTACAGTTTGCGCACCGGCATCAAGCCGAGCCATCCGGCTGGAAACTGTTTGCCGCACCGGGAATTATTGAAATTACATACCTTAAAACAGGGGACCTGACCCTGACAAACAATCATCAGTGTCTGCATGCACAAACCGGAGATGTCATCTGTCTGGATCATAGTCAACCCTGGACAGCTACAGTTACTTCCCCCCTGCACATTCATTACACGGCAGCCATTCAGGTGGACAAAATAGCCGAGTACGACAGTTACACCGTACCCGACCCACTAAGTGTATGTCTTGCTCAGTGCTGCCACCCGGAAAACAACGCAGAGCTTGTCATGAAAATACAAAAGCTTGCTAAATGCGCCGACCCGGTTTCTGCCGCGGTGCTCTGCGCCCGACTGATCAACGATCTGCATCTGTTGACCAAAGCAGACGCTTTGCCGGAGGATCCTCTTTGCTCCCGACTAAAGGAGCTGATCGCCGACCGGTTAGACCGAAGCCTTTCCCCTGCCGCCCTTGCCGACGAGCTGCATATCAGCTATGGACATCTGAGCCGTCTTTTTAAGCAGCAGGAGCATTGCACGGTCACCCAGTACATTCACAGACGAAAGCTGCAGCGGGTACAGGAGTTGTTACGGCTTTACCCCATCTCCTTAGAGGAGGCCGGGCTGGCAGTAGGTATTTCGGATGTGAAATATTTAAGCAGGCTTTTTCACCGGGAGTACGGCGTATGCCCCAGAGAATACCGTCATTCACAGACAGAAATGGAATAGCAACCGTAATAGGCAACAAAGAAGGAAAAAGGGAGCAGCCAAAAGACCGCTCCCTTTTCGTATACTAATTTCGCAAAAACACGCCTTATCCGTATACCGGGTTGATTAGCCTTTAACAGCGCCTGCTGTCAAGCCTTCCATGTACAACCGAGAGGTGAAAAGGAAGAGGATCAGCAGAGGAATGGTAGCAAACACGAAGCCTGCGACCATAGCGCCGGTATCGGTACCGGTCAAAGCGGACTGGAAGGTACGCATTGCAACGGTAATAACCTGCTTGTCGTTGCTCTGAATAACCATCAACGGCCAGATAAAGTCGTTGTAGTAGTCAATCATCTTCATAACAACAACAGTAGCCAAAATAGGCTTGGAAAGAGGCAGTGCGATACGGAACATGGCACCCATTTCGGTGCAGCCATCCAGACGGGCAGATTCAAACAGCTCGTTGGGTAAGCCTTCCATATAGTTGCGGCAAAGCAAAATGCCCCAAACCTGACCACCGGAAACCCAGGGCAGAATCAAAGCCCACCAGGTGTTAATGATACCGTAAGTCTTGGTCAAAGAAAAGCTGGAGGTCAGGGTCAGGCATCCGGGAATCATCATCAGCGCCAGCAGCAGCATGTAAAAGAACTCTTTACCTGCAAACTGCAGACGGGCAAAGACGTATCCGGAGACCGTGGACAGCAGCAGCACCAGGGCGGTTGCAATGACAACAACGGCCATAGAGTTTGCCATGTTGGGCAGCAGCTTTAAAACACCGGTCTTATAGTTTACGAAGAAGATCGGGTTGGGCAGACCGAAGAAGTCACGGTAGATCTGTGCCTGTCCCTTCAAGGACAGCACAATCATTGCATAAATGGTGATAAAGGACAACGCCAGTAAGATAACGGCGATCGTCGTGATGATGATCTGGAACCGCAGCTCCTCTTTACGCTGGCTCTTCTCGCTCTTAGAAAGAATAACACTGTTTACATTTTCCATAATCTGTTATTCCTCCTTCCTTAGCTTCCGTAGTTTTCGGCTTTGATCTTATTATTGAAATAAGTGCCGATCATAATGACGATAAACATCATAATACCCATTGCACAGGCTCGGGCATACTGACCGTTTGCGGTCGCGTCGTAGTACAACGCAAGGCCGGGCGTATAGGTCGAATGTCCGGGTCCGCCGCCGGTCATCAGGTAGATGCCGCCGTAATCCTGAACAGAACCGATAAACTGCAGAACCACCAACAGCTTGACCTGCGGCAAAATCATGGGCAGCTGTACCCGCCAGAAGATCTTGCTGCGGTTTGCGCCGTCAATACGGGCAGCCTCGTACAGAGAGCTGTCAATGGCGGTCAGACCGCCGTAGTAAAGCAGGAAGGGGAACGCACCGATGTAGGGAATACCCATCAGGATAATTGCCCAAAGCGCGGTCTTTTCCTCTCCCAACCAGACATGGATCCACTCGCTCTTACCGATAGCCGTCAGCAACTGGTCCAAACCGCCGCGGACGTTGTAAATTTCCTTCCACATCAAGCTGCCGACAACGCCGGGAACGACGATAGGCAGGACGAACAGAAAACGGAAGGTATATTTTTTCTTGTCGCTGCGGAAAGAGTAAACCAGATATGCAGCAATCAGGGGCATGGTCAGCAGCTTGACAAAGCCGGTCACCATCAAGATGACCAGATTGCGGACACCGTACAGAAAATGGGTATCCACCAAAGCGCTCTTGAACTGGTCCAGACCCACAAAGCGAAGCTCTGCAGGGGTGTAATACTTGATGGACCAGTTGGTAAAGGCACGGGTCAAGGCCAGTACCACAGGGGTGTAGTTGAACAAAATCAGAATGGTAAAGGTGGGAATCAGCAGCAAATATGCCAGCTTGTATTTCCAAAGTGCCTTAAAGAACTTGCAAACTGCCTTATAGGTAGCCGGGAAATAGCACAGCAGCAGGAAGATACCTGCCAAGCCGAACAACACCATGGCTACAATAATCACAGCAGACAGCTTTTGCAGCAGTGCAACAGTGGACAGCTTCTCCAAAGAGATACTGTCGACAAAGTCGCCGTAACCGGTCAAGTAAATGGTCTCGCCGTCTGCAACTGCGTCAGAAACGGTGTAAACATCCTTCTGGCGGTAGCTGTAAATGGTCTCGCCGTTGGGGTTGACCACATAGGCATAGCCGGATTCGGTACCGACGGCAATATAACCGTCAGAGCTGGCAGCGCCACCCACGATCAAAGCGCCGGAGATCATTTTGACCTGGCCCTTACGCTGAATATTGATATTCTCATCAAAAATAGCAAAAACACCGTTGATATCCACAGCCATGTAAGTATCAGCCGTGACAGGCTTCAGTGTCTTGATATCAGATTTCAGAACATCATTCACATTCGCATTTACAGTGCCGTCGAAGCTCATATTCATGATTTCGCCGTGCTTGGTCACAACGATCAAGCTCTGCTCATCGGCGGTAAACAAAATGCCCTTCATACCGTAGGTGTATTTGTTGTTGTACAGCATCTCGCCGGTGGCAACATCCACAATACGGATATTGGCTTTTTCGTTGGTCTTGGTGGCAACAGCCAGCTTGGAATCATCGCTGCTGTAGTCAAAATCCATAACACGACCGTTGCACAGCACAGAACCGACAAACGAACCGTCGCTGATTTTATAGATATAGATGTGCTGGTCATCACTGCCGGCGTAAACCAAATCGGTCTCTGCATGCACCTTAATGGCAGTGACAGGTTGGGTGCTATCCGTCTGAACCTCCCAAAGAAGGCTTTTATCGGTATTATTATATGCGATAACGCCACCGGTACGGGTACCGATCAAAAACACGTCGGTATCGCTGTCATAACCAATGGTATTGTTCTGTTGTCCGGTGACGACTCCGGCATCCTCTACTAAATTAGTGGTCTGACCCATGTATACGGTCAGCCATACCAAAGCAGCGCACAGAATCAAGCAGACAACCGCCAAAACCGGCAAAAACTTTTTCTTCATTGCCAGTCATCCTTTCTTCTGCTATAAAGAAATAAGGGGGGACGGACCACATCGAAACGTGATCCGCCCCCCTGTTCAGGGAATCAAATCGTTAACGAATCTGGTTCCTGTACATCGAGCTTCAAAAACTAAATGCTTACGCGATTAGTTCTTGGTGACGGGCTCCTGCTCGGGATGAGCCAGAGACTCTTCGGTATAGTTGCAGACCTTGGTCTCGTAGTAGTACAGGTGCTGCTCAGCCTGAGCCTTGCAGTACTCGTCTACAGTGATCTCGCCCTTCAGGCACTGAACAGCCAGATCGTAGAACTTCTGGGTAGACTCGGGATCATCGTTGATACCACGGGCAAAGGTAGCGCCGCGGCCATCGGTGTTGCCGATCCACTCAACGTTTGCAAATGCAGCCTGAACCTCTGCGGGGTACTCAACATCATAGACCAGGCAAGCGCCAGCGGGAGTCCAGTCAGCAGCCAGACCGGCCTGAGCAAAGGTGGAGAAGCCTTCAGCAGAAGAGTAGAACATCAGGAAGTCGATAACATGAGCGTTGTGCTCAGCGCCCTTGTTGAAAGCGCCCATGAAGCCGATAGCGACCTCGATGGTACGGGTGTTGGCATCCAGGCCCTCACCGGTCATGTTGGGCATATTGAACATGCCCAGCTCGAAGGTGCTCAGGTTGGTGTCAACTTCCTCAGAATCGGTACCGGCACCGAAGGTAACGCCTTCACCGGACTCGATCTTCTTCATATCGCGAGCGAAAGAAACTGCAAAACCGGTGGTGTTCATGATCATGCCGGCCTCGCCACGGTAGAAGGCGGGCAGACAGTCAGTGCAACCGTAGAATGCATCGCCGCCGGCGTACTGCGGGAATACCTTCAGCACGTTCTCCCAAATGGTGTGGTAACCTGCGTTGTCAGCAGAGTAGCTGCCATCCAGGATGCCGTTAGCAAAACGAACGGGGTTGACATGGACCTTAGAGCCCTGGTCGTTCCAAGGATCGGTAACGTCCAGAACGAAGGTGCCATCGATGTCCTCATCGTAGCAGTAGTCGCCGGGCTGTGCACGGAACTCTTCCAGAGCCAGACGGTAGGTCTGATCTCCGTAGCAGCGCAGCAACCAACCCATACGCATCTCGTAGAAGGACTTCAGGTCGCCTTCAACAGAGATGGGCTGATAGCCGGCAGCAGACAGCTTCTCGCAAACATCGATCATGTCTTCCCAGGTCTTGGGAGGCTCAACGCCGACCTCTGCGAACATATCCTTGTTGTAGAACCAAGCAACCTGGACGGAGTCCAGAGAGATGCAGTCCATACGACCGGTGATGGTGTCGCGGGTCTGAGCGTCAAAGTTGAAGCAATCCTTCCAGATCTTGCCCTCAGCGTCGTAGGGGTTGACATTTTCCATGTACTCGTTCAGGTCAATGGTCATGTCCTCGGTACGCTCGGGGATGATGTTGACAGCAACGATGTCCGCATCGGTGGTCTGGTAGTCGGCAGAGACGGTACGAGCCCAGTCATTGTAACCTTCAGAGGGCTTCAGGTCGACAACGATGGTAGCCTCGGGGTTCTTTGCCATGTAAGCATCAGCAACAGCCTGCCATGCTTCTTCGACGCCGGTACCTGCCTGCATGCAGATGGTAACGGTGTAGGGCTCTTTCTCCTCTTCCTCTACTACTTCCTCAGCAGCAGACTCTACAGGAGCTTCTTCGGCAACTTCTTCGGTCTTAGCAGCGCAAGCAACAAAGCTTACAGCCATAGCCAGAACCAGCAGCAGTGCCAGAATCTTGTTCAGATTCTTCATTGTGGGTTTCCTCCTATAACATTTTTGGGATGTTGTCCCTTATTTATGATTTCGTCCCGTATGGAACGCTATCACCTTTTCATGGTGCCAAGAAAACCGAATAAACGGTCTTTCTTACCGCCCTAATATGATAACACGAAAACGCATATTTGAGAATGCACTTTTTGTACAAAGAGAGTATTGAGAATTTGTGCAATATTACTCTTGAAAGGTACACATTTTCTTATTGTTGTAACTATTTTTTCATAATTATGGTATCATTTGCACTTTCTTGTCAGTTTTCTTGCACAAAACTACACATTTCAGCAGTGACAGGTGTGAAAGATGACATCAAAAGAAATGGGGCTTTGCGCCTCTTTGCACCATTTTTTTCGCCAATCGGTCATCTCCGGGGTGGAATCCTCCACCCAAAAACCCTCTGCGCCCGCATTTTGCCCAATAGCGACTGTGGCGCGCAGAATTCCGTCCAACAGGGTGGGATCCTTGGTCTGGGCATACAATACCCGAACCAGCCTGTCTTCCAGCCGGTACAAACTGTAGCCGGTGCAGCCGGTGCCGTCGCTGACGATCACGCCGTCCAGATCCCCTTCAAAGCGGCCCCTATTAAAAATATCAATGATTTCCTGTTCCTCTATGGGTTTGATGGTGATCATGCTCTGTTCCTCCTTTGGTCTGGTTTCCCGTAGCATTTTTTCTGTTAAAGCCTTCCCGTTTTTCATGGTTTACCTTCCGCTTTGTGGCGAGCTGCTGGGCACGGGCAGTCCGGTTTTGGGCCTCCGATTTTTTGGCGCTGGCACGCAGACCGTTAATCTCGGCGGCTGTCAGCTCCCGATACCGGCCGGGCTGCAACATACCCAGCCGCACCGGGCCGTAGCTGATACGGCGCAGGCGGGCGACCTGCAGACCGACGGCGTCACACATACGGCGAATCTGACGGTTTTTACCCTCTTTAATGGTGATTTCCATCACGGTACGACCGGGTTCATCCGCCACCACACGAATCACCGCCGGACGGGTCCGATCCCCGTCATCCAACACCACACCGTTGCTCATCTCCACAATCTGATGTTCCAATGCCCGGGGATGCACCGTCACCCGGTAGGTTTTGGAAACCCCGTGGGATGGATGGCTAAGCAGGTTGGCAAAATCGCCGTCGTTGGTGAATAGCAACAGACCCTCACTGTCCTTATCTAACCGACCGATGGGATATACCCGTACCGGCGTGCCCTGCAGCAGCTCCACGACGGTTTTTCTGCCACGTTCATCGCTCATTGTGGTCACATAGCCCCGGGGCTTATGTAACATATAATAGTAATATTCAGCGTGCTTGGGGATATAGATGTTCTGACCGTCTACCGCCAGCAGATCCTTTTGGGTATCCATCTTATCCCCTATGCTCACCGGCCGGCCATTCAGGGTCACCCTGCCCTCGGCAATAATCTGCTCCGCAGCACGGCGGCTGCATAGTCCCTGCTCGCTTAAAACCTTTTGTATCCGGACATCTCTCATACTGTATGATCCTTTCTGAAAAGGGGAAAATTACTGTTTTTCCGTCTTATCGGCGTCCGCTTTTTTATCTGCCCATAAACCGGTGATTTTGTTGATCACATCCGGCAGCAAATCCAGGGCACAATCCATCGCACCGGGCTTAGCATTGACCTGCAGCAGCCGCACCTCACCCTCGGGGGGAATGACCAAAAAAGCCACCGGAACCACCGACACCCCTGCGCCGGAGCCGCCGCCGAACATATCCCGCTGCGCCTTTGCGCCCACATCACTGCCGCCGGTCGCAAAGCCGTACGACACCTTGGAAACCGGAAGAATAACCGTTCCATTCTGTGCGGTAATGGGCTTTCCGATCACGGAATCTCCGTCTGCCATCTCATGTATTCTTTGTAAAGTGACATCCATCATGCTATTAATGGGGTGATTTTCCCGATTGCTCATAATTGTACCTCACTTTCTGATGATCTCTATAGAATATGCCGACTTGTCTGTGTGCAAGCCGCTTATTTACCTTCTTTAGAACTCTTTTTTCTGTTTACGGGCAGCAAGCCCTCTTTTTCCAACTGCAAAAGCAGGGCAATCACCGCAATGAGCAGCGGCAGCAGCTGACCGACAACCTTGCCGGATATCTCCAGCTGATCCTGCGCGTCATTCGAATAATCCGGATAAAAAACCGCTTTATCCCAGTGCAGTTGCAAAAAGCTGCGAAGGGCGGCGTCCAACCCTGCTGCGACGGCATAGGCGGCGCCAACATCCCGTGCGGTTTGTGCAGCATCCTCCCCGTGGATCGGGATAAAAAACCGCAGCTTGCGAAAGGAAAGTACCCGAAACACCGCCCGTAAAAACGCCCCTGCGGCTTCCAGCAGCTGCGGCAGCTTACGGATAAAGGCTGCCGCCTTTTTGCGCTGCACCCATTTTTTGCGTTTTTCCTGTTCCTGCCGGGACTTTTCATCTTCCGACTGACGGGACTGCCCCCCCTCCCGCTGTGGATGACTTTTTTCGGAATCCTCCCCTTTGGGGATCAGCCTGCTCAAATCTATCCGAAAAAACAGCAGCTGCAGTCGTATCTGGGTCAGACCGGGTTTACAATCTACGGCAAGCGCCACCGGCATAAGCAGTACAATAATTGCCAGCAGAAAAACCACCAGCAAAACCCATCCTACCCAGATGCACACGGTAGCCAAATCACTGACCCCCATTCCGTTTGATCCCTTCAGATCATTCTTCCGCTATCCGTTCCATCTCGGTCTGAAGTCTCTCCGGCTGCTGAGCGTCCTCTAAAAGTGGCAGCTCCCCGTTCAAAGTATCCTCAGTGTGCAGGGGCGGCAGCTGATCCAGCCCCGTCATATCGAAGCATCGCAGAAAGTGATCCGTGGTGACAAAGCTGACCGGATGCCCGGGCAGGTCCAACCTGCCGGCCTCTTCTATCAGTCCCCTGGATACCAGGGTCTGTACCGAGCTAGCAGAATCTACCCCACGGACCTGATCAATAAACGCACGGGAAACCGGCTGGTTATACGCAACAATTGCCAGCACCTCCAGTGCCGCATTTGAAAGCGGCATATTGCGCCGGGTATCCAGCAGATTGCGAACCGGTTCGGCATACTCATTTTTGGTCACAAACTGCCAGCGATCCGCCAGCTGCATCAAAAAGAAGCCGTGATGAGCATCCTCATACTCCTGTTTGATATCCGCCAATAGACCGGATACCTCCGCAGGCTCCAATTCCATTGCCTGTGCAAGCTGTGTTGCCGAAACCGGCTCTCCTACGGCAAAAAGCATTGCCTCCAAGGCTTCTTTCGCCCACTGTATATTCATAAAAAGTTCCTTTCCGAATCCTGCAAATTTGTCATTGCCCCGGCTATCATTCTTCCGCGACAACCTCCCCGCGGCGATGCTCTCTGGTCAGTGAGAGCTGCTGATCCTCATCGATCCGTACCCGACCGGCACGAACCAGCTCCAACACTGCTAAAAAGGTGGCAACCGTCTCACTGCGGGTACAGCCGGTTGAAAAAAAGCTTTGCAGCTGCCGACCGGTGGTTTTGACCAAACCTCTCAACAGATGGACAATCCGGCTGGATACGCTGACCACCGGTGCGCTGACCAACGGCTCAAAATTCTGCTGCGAGACCGTTTTTTGGGGCACGGCCTTCCCTTTGGCCGCAAGCAATGCCTGACGAAGGATCTCCGGGCTGTGATGGACCCGATAGAGTGTATCCTCTTCCAGCTTTGCGGGCGGTCGGGTGGCGTAAAATACCCTGCCATACCGCTGACCGAGCTTTTGCGCAATTTCTTTGCAGGCACTGTATTCCACCAGCAAGCCCGTCAGTTCTTCCTTCAGGCGTTCCTGCTCCTCGGTGCGAGGCAGCAAAAAGACGGATTTCATATAAATCAGCCGGGCTGACATCTCCACAAACTCGCTTGCGGCGTCCATCCCGTTGCTTCTGCCCTGTCGGACGATTTCCAGATATTGGTCGATCAGCTCCATAATACGAATATCATAGATATTCATTTTATTTTTAGATACCAGCGTCAGCAACAGGTCAAGCGGACCCTCAAACTGCGCCAGAGAAAATGTCATCTCCATAACCGGATACTGTTTTTCCTTTCCCATCAAAAGCTTGCGCAGTGGGTTCTCCTCAGGTACTCCGAAAAATCAATCCGGCTGAACGCACACACTACACCATTATATTATTCATAATATTATACCCTATTTACAGGTCCTATTACAAGCTTTTTCCCGAAAAAAGCAACAGAAACCTGCAAAGAAAATCTTTTCAAGGGACTTTTTCAGATTCTCGCAAAATATTTTGATAATATCAAAAAAAAGACTTGATTTTTTTCGTAATCTTTGATAAACTAATTAAGCTATTGAAAAGGAGGTGCAGATAATGGCAAAATGTGATGTTTGCGGAAAGGGCGTTACCTTTGGAATTAAGGTCTCCCATTCCCATCGTCGTTCTAACAGAACTTGGAAACCGAATGTTGTCCGGGTCAAGGCGATTGTTGACGGCAGCCCCCGTTATATCCACGCCTGCACCCGTTGCCTGCGCTCTGGTAAGGTCACTCGTGCGATCTAATCCCGTGTTTCGGCATTCACACCCCGTTTGTTCTGCGTACCGCAGAGCAGACGGGGTTTTCCATTTTCAGCCGGACACACCGAAAAAATAAACGGCCGTTATCGCAGCTTAGTACGATAGCGGCCGATTTTTTTAATACTGTCTAAACCGGATTAGCCTTCAACAGCATCCTTCAGAGCCTTACCGGCCTTGAAAGCGGGAACCTTGTGAGCAGCAATCTCAATGCGCTGCTTGGTGCTGGGGTTCATGCTGGTACGGGCAGCACGCTCACGAACCTCAAAAGTACCAAAACCAATCAGAGAAATCTTATCGCCCTCCTTCAGGGCAGCAACCATTGCATCCAGAGCAGCGTTAATTGCTTTCTCTGCAACCTTCTTCTCCATACCGGCATCTGCGGCAACCTTAGCAATCAGCTCAGCTTTAGTCATTTTACTTTCCTCCAGAATATCTTTCAATTATTTATTTCCATGAGAATAATCGGCAAAACTCTGCCAATTCTCAGAGAATACAACCTGTACCGGAACAGTATTATTTTTCCGGTTCTGTCACCCGCTGTAAAAAGCGTTTGTTTTCATCCGCAAGCACCTGTTCTGCCCCGATATCCCAGGCATTTGCCAGCCCGCACAAACCGTGCAAAAGCTCCCCCAGACGTTTTTCTTTTTCCTGCCGGGGTTCATCCCCGGCCTGCAACAGAGCTTGCAGATTTTCGGTCAGCTGCTGTCCGGTATACTCCCGGGTTTGGGCAACAAGCCCGTGACGCATGGCTCGCTTATGCTGTTTTTGTGCCTGAATCAGCGCAGGCAGACAGTTGGGAATTGCCTCCAGATCCTGTCGGGCAGTATACAGCGCTTTTTCCTTTTCCTTTAACGCCTCCCACTGCACCAGCACCTGTTCGGAGCTATCGACCCCCTCGGCGTGCGCAAAAACATGGGGATGGCGGAAAATCATCTTTTTGCAGATGCCGTCACATACGCTGTCAAAATCAAACCGACCGGCATCCTGCTCTATTCCGGCGTGAAAGACAACCTGCATCAGCACATCGCCCAACTCCTCCTGCAGCATATGTGCATCCTGCCGGTCGATGGCATCCACCACCTCGTAGGCTTCCTCTACCATACAGCTGCGGATTGAAGCATGGGTCTGCACCTTATCCCACGGGCAGCCGTCCGGAGCGCGCAGCAAACGAATTATTTCCAGCAAATCTTCCATTTTGTAAGAATCTTTCCATAGAAAAGCTTCCGTTGCCATCTGCTACCCCTTTCTGTAACAAAACGCCCACCTTTTTAGGTGACGTAACTCTGTTATTATAATGGATTTTTCCTTTTTTTTCAAGAGAAAAATCCTCTTTTTTTTGAATTTCTTGCCTGTTTCAGGATATCTTTCGCATTTTCGTAATAGTCAAAGTATTGCAAAAAATAAGGAAATCATATATAATAATATTTCGGTAAAGAATTGCAGAGCATGGAAACCTGAAGGAGGAGAGTATCATGTACGATATTATTATTATCGGCGCAGGTCCCGGCGGCATTTTTTCCGCGTTTGAGCTGCAGAAAAAGGCGTCCGGTCTGAAAATTGCCGTTTTTGAATCGGGTCATCCGCTATGTGATCGACACTGCCCCATTGACGGAGAAAAGATTAAAAGCTGCATCAACTGCCGCTGCTGTTCTATCATGAGCGGTTTTGGCGGCGCAGGTGCCTTTTCTGACGGTAAGTACAACATCACCAACGATTTCGGCGGTACGCTGTACGAACATATCGGTAAAAAGCAGGCTATTGAGCTGATGCACTATGTTGATGATATCAACATGGAATACGGCGGCAAAGGGACTAAACTTTATTCCACAGCCGGCTCCCGCTTTAAAAAGCTGTGCCTGCAGAATAAGCTGAATTTGCTGGAGGCCTCTGTTCGGCATCTGGGTACCGACATCAACTATGTTGTACTGGAAAACCTGTATGCAGAGCTGGAAAAAAATGTCGATTTTTACTTTAACACCCCGGTTCAACATGTTCTGCGCTCTGAAAAAGGCTATACCGTACAGACTGCCAAGGAAAGCTTTGACTGTCGCCAATGTATTATCTCTGTCGGTCGCAGCGGCAGCAAATGGATGGAAACCGTCTGTAAGGAGCTGGGAATATCCACCAGCTCCAATCGGGTGGACATCGGTG
Source organism: Faecalibacterium sp. UBA1762 (assembly GCA_002314755.1). Classification (GTDB taxonomy): domain Bacteria; phylum Bacillota; class Clostridia; order Oscillospirales; family Ruminococcaceae; genus UBA1762. The sequence continues at coordinate 13,548 of DCHC01000028.1, forward strand.
TTCGGGTGGAGCTGCCTGCCGTAGTGTTCTCTCACCTAACCGACGAGTTGTACGAGAGTAAAATTGTCTACCGCACCGAAAAATACGAGGATAATGTCCGCACCTTCTGTATGAATCCCCACGGTATTGTAGTCAACGAAAATACCAACGGTATCGTCACTGTAAACGGTCACAGCTATGAAGACCCTGTCCTGCAGACCGAAAACACTAACTTTGCTCTGTTGGTTTCTAAGCATTTTTCCGAACCGTTCAAGGATAGCAACGGTTACGGTGAAAGTATTGCAAAGCTTTCCAATATGCTGGGCGGGGGCGTCATTGTGCAACGGTTTGGTGACCTGATCCGCGGCAGACGCAGCAACTCAAAGCGCATTGAGGAGAGCACGGTCACCCCCACCTTAAACGCCACCCCGGGCGACTTAAGTCTGGTTCTGCCTGCGCGTATTTTGGAGGGTATTACCGAAATGGTCTATGCCCTGGATCGCATTGCCCCGGGTACAGCCAATGATGATACCCTGCTGTACGGTGTTGAGGTCAAGTTCTACAATATGGAGGTTGCCCTGAGCGACCATCTGGAGACCCAATATCCGGGCCTGTATGTGATCGGCGACGGCAGCGGCATTACCCATTCACTTTCTCACGCCTCTGCCAGCGGCGTGTATGTGGCACGGGATATTCTGCAGCGTTACTGCTGATGATTCCTTATACACTTAAGCACAAAACTCGTAGCAGTTCATAATGAGCTGCTACGAGTTTTTTTGTAAAAAAGTATTGAGCGGTCAACTAATCAACTATCTAACGCATTTCAATAAACTTTGCACAGGTCAATCCATTTTGATACAATCACAAAGGCAAGCAAACATCAATAGTAAACCGATACGCCGTTAATTGCATAGTCGTTATGGTAACTGGGAATTTCCGGCAGACCGTGACTCACAGAAAGCAGAACGACCGCAACGGTAACTGCCAAAATGACAACAGCGCACAAAATTTGATTCTTTTCTAAGAATTTAAGCACACCTGCTCTGCAATATTTTTTATACAACTCGTGAATCAAAACAGTAAGTGCAAGGATACAGACCACATAGGCAGTCAATGCTATCGGCGTCTGCGGTGCGGGCAGCACTTTCAGCCAGCGCATCAGGAAGAAATAGACATTTGCAATTAAAACCCACTGCACAAGATACAACCCAGGCAGATTCTCCGCCAGATAAGAAAGAGGACGGAATTTCGTGATGTGCAATTTTTCCACAAGCTGAGAGAGGAGCCACATGACTCCCAAATAGGTAAAGCAACAGCATAAGCTTCCGAACGCATCAAAAGTGTTCATCCATGCATACTTGTAGGTTTCACCAATGATACATTCAAAGGGTTTCACTCCTTTTGACCCAAGAACCAAAAAGGCAGTGGTGAGCGCTGCTGCGACAGGCAGCATAATCAAATAAAACTTTTTCTTGTTTTTAATTTTTAGATAATATTCTCTGAAAAGATTGCCGGCGGCAACAAAGATGAACCAATAAAACAGTGGAAATTCCGCCTCTGCCTTGGTGCCGACAAGATATCCCAACAGGGCGTTTGCCACCGGCATACCCGTATCGGTAAAGCGGCAGAAATAACCGATAACACTAAGTGCAACGGCTACTGCGAAGATTCCCCATGCGTTCAGCTTCAACTTTTTCAAAAGCGCCAAAAGCAAAAAGGCCATTCCCGCAAAAGCTAAAATATCATTGATCAAAATATCGATCATCCACATGAAAACATAATCGCTTTCCATGGTACCGAAAAAAGTGAGATATGGAATCGTACTGCGGAAAAAATTAAGGAAGAAACTGGTACACAGCAGCGTGAGACCTCTCTTCAGACAGTGTTGCGGAGTATGAATCCTGCCGATATCAAGCGTAAAGCCCATGCAGAACATAAACGCGGAAGCTCCAATCAAAACATCAAAGATATTTTCCAAAATGCTTAGTCCTGCACCGGGTTCACCCATGTAAAATTCGCCAAGACAGTGCTCTGTGACCATAGCTAACAAACAAAAACCCTTTATGAAATCAATTTCCATGACCCGGCTTCTGCCCTTGTCGGAAAAATTTTTCCCGGCACTTAGATTTTGCGTAATCATTGTTCCTCCTTAATCATCACGACACTAATGAAATAATTTTTTGAATATTTGACACAATAGTATCATTTATGCCAACCATTATATTTTACATCTATTCTTACACAAAGTCAACACATTAATTTCACAAAACCATCATCGGATCGATAGCTAATAATCAACAAAGAAAAAAGCTGAGTTCTTTCACTCAGCTCTTTTCATTCATCAGCGATTTTCAAACAAATCCTTCAGCTCTTTCCAACCGTCATCCGACGCGTCATTCGCAGACCACTTGGGAAAAACCGGAGTCTCCGGTTCTGCCGCAGGTTCTGCCTTGGCAACATCAGCAGTCTGTGTGACCACGTCCACAGGGCGGGAGGCCGTTACCGTGGGGGGAACAATCGCCGCACGGTTCTCAAAACCTGTTGCAACTACCGTGACCCTCATCTCGTCCTCCATAGTATCGTCAAAGGAGCAACCCCAGATAATATTTGCGTCCGGATGAGCGGAAGCGGTAACCAGGGTTGCCGCCTGTTCCACTTCGTCCAAACCGATATCATTAGAAGAAGTGATGCTGATAATCACACCGGTCGCACCGGCGATAGAGGTTTCCAGCAAGGGAGAGTTGATAGCCGCAGTTGCAGCCTCTTCTGCTTTATTTTTACCGGTTGCACTACCGACACCCATATGAGCGTAACCGGCGTCTTTCATAATGGTGCGCACATCCGCAAAATCCAGGTTGATAAAGGAGGTGACGTTAATCAAAGCGGAAATACTCTCCACACCCTGCAACAGAACATTATCGGCAGCAGCAAAAGCATTTTGCATAGTGATGCGCTCATCGCTCAACAGCTTCAGTCTTTCATTGGGGATGACGATCAAGCTATCCACATTCTCCATCAGGTCAGAGATGCCCTGTTCGGCAACATTCATCTTGCGCTTGCCTTCAAAAGCAAAGGGCTTGGTCACAATACCGACAGTCAAGATATCTTTATCCTTCGCGATCTGTGCCACCACGGGTACTGCGCCGGTACCTGTACCGCCGCCCATACCGGCAGT
>DCHC01000055.1:0-501 GCA_002314755.1 Faecalibacterium sp. UBA1762
AAAAACAAAACATAGGCATTACCGCACTCTACTGCCGACTGTCAAGAGACGATAAAACCGAAAAGGAAAGCAACTCAATTTCCAATCAGAAAAAGATGCTTGAACGCTATGCAAAGGAAAACAAACTGTCAAATACCAAGGTCTATGTTGACGACGGCTTCACCGGCACCAATTTCAATCGACCGGGGTTCAAGGATTTGCTTGAAGATATCGAAATGGGCTATGTCAATACCGTTATCGTCAAGGATTTATCCCGTCTGGGACGAGAATATCTTACGGTAGGCTATTACACAGAGCAGTATTTCCCCGAGCACAACGTCCGTTTTATTGCCATCAACGACAACGTGGATTGCCAGAATGGTCCGAGTGATATGGATGACTTTGTACCCATCAAGAATATCATGAACGAACTTTACGCCAAGGACATCAGTCGTAAGGTACGCTCGGCTCATAAGACAAGAGGAAAGGCGGGGGAGCCCCTCGCCCAACCTCCTTACGGGT
>DCHC01000055.1:596-5892 GCA_002314755.1 Faecalibacterium sp. UBA1762
ACGCGTCGTTAAAGAAATCTTCAAGTTGTATCTGGAGGGCAACGGAGTAGATGCAATTGCCAGAAAAATGCAAGAGGAAGGACATCTCAACTGTACTGCCTATTGGCACGAAAAGGGCGTAAACAGAGGCGGAAAGAAAACCCAGCCGAATCCCTACAAGTGGAAAGGAACGACCGTATACGGCATTCTGACGCGTCAGGAGTACTGCGGGGACGTTATTAACTTCAAAACGTATTCCAAGTCGTTTAAAAATCATACGCGTTACGATACGCCGAAGGAGGACTGGCTGATATTCGAAGACGTTCACGAACCGATTATCGACAGAGATACCTTCAACCACGTTCAGGAGATGCTGAGTCACTGTAAGCGCAGAACACCGAAAAAGGAAAACGGGCCGAGAAGTATTTACAGTGATTTGTTATACTGTGCCGATTGCGGAAGCAAGCTTTGGTATAAGACCAACACCAAAAACAAGGACATTCACTATTTCTGCTGCTCCAACAATAACACGGATTACAGAGGCACCTGCAAAACAAGACATTATATCCGTGCCGATGCGGTTGAAACCATTGTAGAAATGGAACTCCGCAGACTTGCCGAGTACTTGCTTAATGATGCCGAACGCTTTGCCGAAGTTTTGGCGAGAAAGAGCAATGCTGAACAGGCTACCGAGCGCAAAGTGGCTCAATCCGAGCTTTGCAAATCCGAAATGAGACTTGAAATGATACCCAAGTTACTCAAGACTCTGTACGAGGATAAGCTTTGCGGTAAAGCCACGGAAGACGATTACAACATTCTTTCGGCCGAGTATTCGTCGGAAAGAGACACCCTGAAAAGAAAAGTCTTGGATCTGCGGAAAAAGCTTGCCGACATGGATAATATCGCAAGCCAGCGTGAACAGTTTGTCGGAGCCATCCGAAAGTTCATTCAGATGAGGACAATTACAAGGCAGCTCATCAACGAGCTGATTGACCACATTGATGTGTATGAAACTGAGGGTATCGGCAAAAGCCGTGTTCAGCGTGTGGTGATTTACTACAAGTTCGTCGGTTATCTTGACATTCCCGATCAATGCGAAATGCGTTTTACCGAGGATACAAGGCAGGGTGTAGCCGTTGAGTATATTTCAGATATACCTGAAAGAGCTATCGAATCTAACTCTTTCAAAGGAGCGCAACACCGTGCAGGGTAACAAAAAGGAGCAGGCAATTTGCCTACTCCGATACATTAAAGAGAAAGTGGATGTAACTCGAATCCGTTACATCCACTCGATATGGTGCCGGCGGTGGGACTTGAACCCACACGGTATCGCTACCAACGGATTTTGAGTCCGTCACGTCTGCCATTCCATCACGCCGGCATTCAGCTTATTTATTATACCGTATCTTTGCTAAAAAAGCAAGAGTATTTTTTGAAAAAACAGCAAAAGCAGTCTCTTTGCATCAAACAGCGGGCAGCACTGCGGTCGTTTCGGAAAAACCGCAGGAGTGAAATCGGATGTATGGCTTGACATTCCGGGGTGGATAGAGGATAATGAAAGCAATTTGTAAGGGGAAGGCAGTGGTGCGGACGGTGAAAAAGCAAAAGAAAAACACCTTTGGTTTTTTGTGGCTGTTTGTGACCCTGCCGCTTTCGGGTCTTCTGATCCTTGCCGCAAGAAAATGGCCCGGCTTTGCCCAGTGGTATGCGGTGACGGTCTACCCGGTGCTGGCGCAGGCGGTCAACCGTGTCACCGGTCTGGCACCGTTCTCTGTGATGGAGGTCGTCTGTACCTCGCTACTGATCGTCGTACCGGTATTGGTGGTTGTGCGGATCATTCGGTTGATCAAAGCGCTGCGGCAAAAGACCTCAGGCCCGGCCCTGCGGACTTTGGGCGCGGCGGCGCTGCGTTGGCTGGCGGGGGCAAGCTGTCTGCTGTCGGTTTTCTGCCTTTTTGCGGGTATCAACTACTATCGGGATGATTTTGCTGCGGTCAGCGGTCTGCCGGTACAAAAAAGTACGACGGCAGAGGTGCAGGCCCTGTGTGAGGAGCTGGCCGGGGCGGCAAATACCCTGGCGGCTGCTCAGCTCCGTGACGGGGAGGGCGTAGCTATACTGTATCGGGATTACCGGACACTGGCAGCGGATATGGACGCCGCCTATGGCGCTGCAGCCCAAAGGTTTCCTTGCCTGGGGGGCAGCTACGGGCGGGCAAAGGCAATGTACGGCTCCGGCTTTATGTCCCGGTTAGAGCTGACCGGCGTGTTTTTCCCCTTTACGATGGAATCCAATGTCAATGTGGCGGCACCGCAGTTTTACACCCCTTATACCGTGGCGCACGAGCTTACGCATCTGCGGGGGTTTATGCGGGAGGATGAGGCTAATTATTTGGGCTATTATGTCTGCCAGTGCAGCGAGGATACCGGCATCCGCTACAGCGGGGTGATGATGGCGCTGATCCATGCCGGTAACGCTCTGGCAAAGACGGACAGGCAGGCGTATGCGGCCCTGTGTCAAAGCTACTGTGAGCAGCTGCGGGCGGATCTGGAGCAGAATAACCGCTACTGGGAGCAGTACGAGGATACCCCCCTTGCCGAGGCCGCGGAAAGGAACAACAACGCCTACCTGAAGGCCAACGGGCAGCAGGACGGCACCGCCAGCTACGGCAGAATGGTGGATCTGCTGCTTGCTCAGCGCCGTGCCGACGGCAGTCTGGGACTGGAGGAATAAAGACGGAATAAACCGGCAGCCCTCTGCCGGAATATAAAGGAAAACAAGGAGAAGTCACGATGAACAAAAGAATGGATCGCAGCAAGCTGCATATCGGTACCTACATTTTAAAACCCTACGCGCGTACTGAGCAGCACTACAAAGACCTGGCCGAGGCAGGTATTGACTGGATCACCAGCTACAGCGCCCCTACCGTGGAGGAACTGGATTTGCTGAAAAAATACGGTTTGGGTATCGTATTGGTGGATCGGGTGCCCTTTTGGTGGGGCGGAGACGGCGATAAGGCGGGAAAATATGCCGAAACCTACCCCGACGCCGATTTTGAAAAGGCCGCTAAGGGCTTCATCGACCATCCGGCTATCTGGGCGATCGATGTGGGCGATGAACCCTCCGCACTGGATTTTCCCCGCTACGGACAGGTGATCGACAGGGTGGAAAAGCTGTTCCCCAACCAGTTTGCCTATCTGAATCTGTACCCCAACTACGCCTCTGTCAGCCAGAATAACGCCCAGGAAACCGTCAACCAGCTGGGTACCGCCACCTATGGGGAGCATATCCAAAGGTATATCGAAAATGTTCCCACCGATTATATCTGCTATGACTTTTATGTCTATTCCGCCACGGTACACCAGATGTACGAGAACCTGCGCATTGTGGCAGATGCCTGCCGCAAGACCGGACGGGATATGTGGATCGTGCTGCAGGTCAATTCTCATAAGCCGGAAAAATGGATCACCGAAAATATGCTGCGGTACCAGGCCTTTTCCAGCATGGTATTCGGCGCGCAGAATATCATTTGGGCATGCTGGACCGCCGGTTGGTGGCATAACCAGGTGCTGGATGATCAGGGCAAGAAGACTCCCCAGTACGAAAAGTTGAAAAAGGTCAACTATGAAATTTTGACCTTTGCGGATAAATATATGGAATACCGCTCTACCGCCAGCCATTTTGTGGGCTTTGCCGCGGACAGTGAGGATCTGCAGGGGGTACAGCAGACTCCGATCGCGGAGCTGAACACCGGTGTCTTTTTCGGTTTAAAGGGCGCGAAGCCTCTGTTGGTGGGCGAGATGGCACCCCGCCGGGCTGACGGAAGCCACGCGGTCATGCTGTGCGACGCAAGCGACCCCATGGATCAGGCTCCCGGCGTCAATGAGGTGAGCTTCCGTGTGGGCGGTGACCGCCGGGTGACCGTGTACTGCGGCAAGGGGGAATATACCCTGGCACCGGATGAGCAGGGTGTATACCACCTGCCGTTGGCCAGCTGTGACGGCGCGTTGCTGGTTACGGAATAAGATGCTCCGAAAAAACGGGATATAGCAAGACCCCCGCAGACGATTCGGCTGCGGGGGTCGCTTTATATCTGTCAGACAAAAACTACAAGACGGTCCGGATCACTCTACCACGATATCGCAGCTCTCAATGCCGCTGGGGATAAAGCGGTATTCCTCGCTCCACTCCGTACCCTCGGTGGTAAAATGCATCGGCCCGTAGGCAAAGGCGATGGGTGGGTCCAAATGTAGCGGGCCAAAGGTGTTGCGGCGGGTGCCCACCAGCACCAGCTGTACATCCGCCCTTGCCTTGACGGCGTCGGTGATATCGGCGGTGTAGGGCTCCCAGCCCACGCGTTGGGTACCGGCGGGGGTGATCACCCGCACCAGCGCACCGTGGAACATGCCCGGCGCCAGCAGTACTTTACCGTCGGCGCTCTGTTTTTCTGCCGCACCGGCAAAAGCGGCGGCGGGCAGGGTATAGGTCAGGCAGCCGGTGAAAAAGGGCAGCCCCTGGTCAGAAAGGTCGCCGAAATGCAGCGTTTTGGGCAGAGCGGTCAGGGTGTTGGTGTGCAGACCGGCGCGTACGCCGAAATCGCCCACCAGGTAAAGCGCCTCCAAATTGGTATTGCGGGTAAAGACGGTGCGCACGGTGACCGTGTTTTTGCCAAGCTTCAGCACCCCGGCAGGGATCGGCATCCGCTTGAAACAGATATCCACCCAGATGGAGCCGTCCGGGGCAAGGGGCACGCCGTTGACGGCATAGCTCATCTTATCCGGGCGTTCTGCCGCCAGGGTGACGGGGGTCTTGGGTAGGGTCTCAATCTCAAATTCGTACTCCATTTCCAGCGTGCCGTACTCCTGCTTGAAATGCAGCTTGGAATACCAAGGCTGTACCATATTGCCGCCCCGGTGTTCGATACCGATATCATCGCGGATCTGCTGGTCTGCCTTCAGCGCCTCGGCAACCGGGTGCCACCCGCTTGCGGCGTGGCGGTCATCCCCTTCGACCCAGCGCCAGCGGGTAAAGTCCAGCACGCAGATATTTTCTTCATCCAGGCTGTAGGCGTACTCCCCGGTGGGCAGGGCGAAGCGGGCTTTTTCTGCCGCTTTTTCTTCGACGGCGGGCAGTGCCTCTTTGTCGGCGGTAAAAACAAAGGCACAGGTGCCGGCGGACTCCAAGGCAAAGGGCACGGTCAGTACGCCATTTTTGTATTCCCCGTTGGCAGCGGTGTGGCTGCCGGTCTTCATATCCCAGCCCTCAGCGGTGACACCTGCGGGCAGTGCAAGCTGCAGATAGCCGGCACGGGGTGCATCCT
>DCHC01000037.1 GCA_002314755.1 Faecalibacterium sp. UBA1762
TTACACCATTATACAGACTTGGTCTATCCGAGCCGGACAAGGGCATGTACGACGCCCTGAACAAGGGCGCAGCCCTGGCGCACGGGGAGATTGTCGGCCAGATCAACGCGGACGATTGGTACCGGCCGGACGGCGTTGCGGCGATGGCGCAGCTGTATCGGCAGACCGGGTACGATGTTGCATGGGGCAGCCTTCGGATGATCGGCGGTAAAACCTGGGTCAAGCATGCCAAAATCGGTCTTCTTTGGACAACTTCCGGCTTTTGCCACCCGGCAATGTTTTCCAAAAGAGAAATCCTGCAAAAATACCCCTACCCGCTGGAAAGCACAATGGATGATTTCGATTTTATCACCGCTGTGCATCGGGACGGGCGGAAAATCCTGACCGTCGATAAGGCCATTGCAAACTTCTCCTTCGGACAGGGCGGCATCAGCACCCAAAAAGCCTTTGCCACGGTGCGACAACGGGTGCGGCTTTCCTGTGCCATATACAAAAAGTACGGTATGAGCAGGCTTTACGTGCTGTACCGCTGGTGCTATGAAATCGTCAAATACTGTTTTTTGCGCAATAGCTCTTAACCCGTAAGCTATCAGTAGCAGGGGAAACAATGTCGGATAAGGGACGGTCATAACCATGAACAAAACAGCCATAGATCTGACCTGGGTCAGACATCAGAAGGTGGGCGGCACAGAATCCTTTGTGCGCAACCTGTTAGACGGTATTGCATCGGTCGCCACCGCAGAGCAGAAGTTTGTGTTGCTTTTGGCGAAGGATAATGCAGACAGCTTTGAAAAATACCGCAATATGCCCTGCTTTGCAATTGAAATATGCCAAACAGTGTCGGAAAATCAGAAAAAAAAGGGTCATCTGGCAGAACACCCGGATGGGGAAGCTACTGCGAAAAGAAGGAATCACCGTTTGTTTGGAGCCGATTTACGGCATGCCGTTTTTCGGCACCCGGGGCATAAAGTTTGTCACGGTAATTCATGATTTGCAGGCAAAGCACTATCCGAAATACTTTAGCCGTTGCCGTGTGGCGTGGATGCATTTCAGCTGGTATAATACGGTAAAAAGGGCACAGCGGGTCGTTGCCATTTCTCAGTATGTCAAAAATGATATTCTGTCTGCCTACCGTGTGCCGGAAAACAAGCTTCGGGTGATATATAACCCCGTCAGCTTGGATTACACCGATTGCGCAAAGGCGGAAAAGCTTTCCGATTTTCACCTGAAAGCCGGAGAGTTTTATTACACGGTATCCTCTTTGCATCCGCACAAAAACCTCGAGACCCTGATATCGGCGATAGCCGAGCTGAAAAACAAGGCTTCGCCGGCTTTTTATCCGCTGGTCATCACCGGAATCTCCGGAAAAAGTGCCGGGCCGGATGCGCTCATCAAGCGGCACGGCTTAACCGGGGATATTATCTTTACCTCCTTTGTCAGCAATCGCGAGAGGAATATGCTGTATCGGCATTGCAGAGCCTTTTTGTTCGGCAGCATCTTCGAAGGCTTCGGTATGCCGCCAATCGAGGCAGCGGCCTTCGGTGTGCCGGTGCTGACCACCCAATGCAGCTGCATTCCCGAGGTGACCGGAGGGCTTTTGAACTATGTGGAAAATCCCACAGACTATGGGGAATGGGCGTCCCGGTTAGAGCAGCCCCTGACCCTGCCGACGGCCGGGCAAACACAAGAGCTGCTGAAAAAATACGACAAGGCTGCGGTGGCACGGCAGTATATCTCCCTGCTCAAAGAGCTGCAGCCGGCAGCGGAAAACGGTTACTGATATGCTTCGGATTTTATTTGTACACGGAAACATCCTAAAGTTGGGCGGAACAGAAGCCTATCTGATGAATTATTACAGAAGACTCGTCGGTGCGGAGCTTCAGATTGATTTCGCCGTACACGGTTATGACAAGGGCGTATACGATGACGAGCTGCAGCAAAACAGCAGCGTCATTTACCGCCTGCCGGTAAAAAGCGATAATCTGCTGAAAAATTTGATACAGATGAATCGGGTGTTCCGGCAAAAAAAGTATGACATTGTTCATTCACATATGGATGCGGCAAATTTTGTGCCGCTCTTTCTGGCAAAAATACATCACGTCCCGGTGAGAATATCTCATGTACATACAACGCGTAGCTATTCCCAAAACGCCGTGAAACGCCTGGCGGGCAAATGGATGCAAAGCGGGCTGAAAAGCTGCGCAACAGAGTTTTTCGCCTGCTCCGGGCAGGCTGCTGATTGGCTGTACGGCGGTGTCGATAAGAAAAAAATCAGCATCATTCCCAACGCAATCAGTTTGGATGCTTTTCGGTTTTCCGAACAGTCCCGCAGGGAGCTGCGGGCACGCTATCATATAGCAGAGGGTGACCGTGTTGTCGGCCACGTGGGAAGATTCGACCGGATTAAAAATCAGGAATTTCTCATTCATGTTTTTGAAGCATTGGATGACCGCTATAAGCTTATGCTGATAGGGGACGGCGAACGCTTTGACTGCCTGAAATGTTATGTCGCACAGCGAAAAATAACAAATGTGATTTTTGTGGGCAACGTTACCGCACCGCAACCCTTTTACAGTGCGTTCGATCTGTTTGTGTTGCCGTCGGAATTTGAAGGCTTTCCCGTTACGGTCCTTGAGGCATCTGCAAACGGGCTGCAATGTCTGGTATCCGAAAACGTAACGAGAGAAGTGAATATCTGCGATAATGTCAGCTTTTTACCCTTGCAGCAGGCTGTGTGGCAGCAGCGGCTTTTGTCGGCGTTTCCGGTGGGCGCAAGGGCAGATTATACCGGGCTTATGACACAAAAGGGTTACAATATTGACCGGGAAGCAGAAAAGCTGAAAAAAAGGTATCGGCAGCTGGTGGACGGAGGGCACGGATGAAAAGCTTAACGCTTGAAAAATACAGAAAATCTTTTCCGTTTTTGGCCTTTGCAGGCATTGCGGCGGTCCTGTTTTTTGCGGCGCCGCAGAATTATTCGCTTGCCTTTTCGGCGGTCTGTCTGGGCTTTTTTGTCCTCATTTTCGCAGCCTGTCTTGTTTTGATAAAAGAGAACAGCATTTTTAATTTTGTATCGCTGTTTTCCTGCGCATACTGTCTGGTTTATTTTATCTATCCCGTCTTTGTGCTCCCGGTCAACAAAACAAGATGGTTTATGTTTTACTACGAATTCAGCGAGACAACCGTATGCAAAACCACGGCGCTGGCCTTGCTGGGCTATGCTTGCTTTATGGTCGGCTATGCGGTGAGATGCACAAACCGTTTGCCGAAGCCGCAAAAAAAGCCGCCGCTATGCCAGGGAAGCATTGCCCCGGACAGCAGAATATTGCTGTTGCTGTTGGTCTTGACTTTGCTGGAGTGCTACAAGATATTTGTCCTGGGCTTTACCAATTACGGTTCGGAAAAAGCCTCGGTGTCCGGAATATGGGAGTATGTCAAGGTGCTGCAGCACGGTGCGTTCATGGCCGGCATAACGGTGGTCTTTTATCGGTTTTATCACAGCGAGGCGACATTTCTGCAGTTTTTGCAAAAAAATATGTTTTTTTTCCTGCTTTTCGGCGTGTATGTCGTCACAATTCTGATTTCCGGCGAACGCGCAGAACCGCTGTTTCTTGTTCTGGCCCTGATCGCAGGGGTGTTTACGTATAAAAAACCGAACTATCTGGTTCTCGGGCTGATTTGTGTCGGCGGGGTGCTGGTATTGGCCGTCATCGGTAAGGTCCGGGTCGAAGAGAGATTCACGGTGGACCTCTTGGAAATCGGCAGCGACCTGATTATCAACAACTATACACTGTATTATGCGTACGAGTATGTTGCGAAAAACGGTCTTACGGTTTTTCCGTTGTTTGCCGGTCTGCTCAGAACGGTCCCCCTGCTGCTCGGTCTGGTCAGAAGGCTGTTTCACCTGCCGGAAAGCCTGACATCTTCGGCAATGCTGTTTACCACCAATATTCTGGGCAACTACGATACCCTGGGTCTCGGCACCAATATTGTCGCAAGCATCTACCTGTCGCTGGGCGTGCCGGGTGTCATTGTGCTGATGTTCCTTTTGGGCTATGCGGTGGAAAAAATCAATCGGGCAGATACCGTGGACCGTTGCTTCCGTTTGGGTATCGGCTTCGAGCTGATCGGTGTTTCGCTGTATTATACCCGTGCTGAATATTTTTATCCCATGGCAAATATCACCTGGACCATGGCCTTTATCACCCTTTTCTGTATCTTGTCAAGGGATATGTCGGCGGGGGATTGGGGCGCGGTTCTTCTTGAAAAAGCCGAGTGTTACAGACAGCGTATTGCGGGCAGCCGTCCGGGAAGGGACGGTCAGAAGCATGAGTAACCGAATCTCAGCCAAAGCAACCCTTAACGGTATGCTGAAGGTGGCAGCCGGCAATATTCTGAAATTGCTGGCGGGCATAACGGTCGGCTTTTTGCTGCCAAAGCTTATCGGCGTGACGGACTACGGCTATTATAGGACCTTTACCCTATATTCCGCTTATGCCGGGGTACTGCAGTTCGGGTTTGCGGACGGAATATGCTTGAAATTTGCCGGCAGGGAATACGCAGAGCTGGACAGGCCGGCCTTTCGTGCCTACAGCAGGTTTTACTTTCTCCTGCAGGGCGTGCTGGGTCTGGTGGGTCTGTCCGTTGCGCTGGTGTTTTTCAGCGGCGAAGCAAGGTTCCTTTTCGGTTGTCTGTCCTGTACCGTAGTGACAAATAATATTATCACATATTACCAGATTATTTCTCAGGTGACCGGGCAGTTCGGGCAGCTGTCGGTGTGCAATACGCTTTATTCCTTTGTGACGGTAGCTTTTATTCTGACCCTTTGGGGGATAACCCGGTTTTCCGGTGGGGTGTATTCGTACAGAATCTGTGTGTTGATGTATCTTGCGACCTCGGTGCTGATTATTGCCGAATATATCCGCAAATACAAAGACATTACCTTCGGAAAAGCCGCCTCCCTTTTCGGTCAGCGTAAAATGCTGGGCAGCTTATTTCTGACCGGCCTGCCCCTGATGGTCTCTAATTTTTCCTCTTCCTTTATTGCCAACATCGACAGACAGTTTGTCAATGTTCTGTTTGATATGGATACCTACGCCGTATATGCCTTTGCGTACAGCATGCTGTCGCTGATTATTGCAGTGACGGAGGCAATTTCCACCGTGCTGTTTCCCACACTGAAAAAAGCGGAGCGGGCGGCGCTTGGGCATTCCTACTCCGCACTGGTGGCAGCGATTTTCATTCTGGTATCGGTTTGTACGGTTATGTATTTCCCGCTCAGCGGGTTTATCTGCTGGTTTCTGCCGGCTTATACGCAGGCCCTGCCCATATTCAGAATCATTCTGCCGGGCGTAGCAATCAGCTCTGCCGTGACCATTGTTATACATAACTATTACAAGGTGCTCGGCAAAAGTCTGTCATTTTTCAAAAGATGTGTCCTGATACTGGCGCTATCTGCCGTTGCCGATTACTGTGCATACAAGTGGGTGGGCACAACCGTCGCCATCTCGGTTACCTCGGTGCTGGTTATGGTCATCTGGTACTGCCTTGTAGAAAGATTGCTTGTAAAAAAGCTTGCCGTCAAGTGGAAAAAGAACTTTCTGTTTATGATTACCGCAACGGTCGGCTTTTACCTCATTTCGGGTATCTCCGGCTGGCTGCTTTCCATGACGGTCTATCTTGCATTTTTATCCGTTGCCGTTGCTCTGTTTTACAAAGACAGCCTTGGTACGATAATCAAAACGGTATTTCATCGGTCGCCCTAAATAAAACAGGTGACAGAATAAAGCAAAGGAACACGTAACTATGACTGCTTCGACCCCAAAAACCAAGAAACCCAAGATACAGGGCATCTACGCCGGATATGTCAAAAGATTACTGGACATTGTCTTTTCTCTTGTCGGGCTGACGGTGACGGCAATCCCACTGCTTATTTTATGCTGATCATTCATATTCAGCAGCCCGGGACAGTCATCTTCCGGTTGCAGCGGGTGGGAAAAACGCAAAACCGTTTACCCTGTATAAGCTGCGCACCATGATGCTGTCCGCTCCGCCGGAGTGTCCGACCAATCAGATGACGGATACCTATCCGTGGCTGCTTCCCATCGGTGCCTTTTTGCGCAAAACCTCGCTGGATGAGCTTCCCCAGTTGGAAAATGTCCTGAAAGGGGATATGAGCCATGTCGGGCCGTGGCCGCTGATTGCCGAGGAAGAAAGCATCCACCGCCTCCGGACGGAATACGGTGTATATCAGCTTCGACCGGGCATCACAGGCCTTGCCCAGGTCAACGGCAGAGATACCCTCACCGATGGGGAAAAGGCCCGTTTCGATGCAAGCTATGTCGGGCAAATCGGCTTTTTTACCGATTTAAAAATCCTGCTTGCCACTGCGGTCAATGCGGTAATCGGCAAGGATGTGGTGGAAGGAAAAGCCTGAAAAATCAAGACAGACAGGGAGTCTTCAATATGATCGTTTTATACGAGCCCTATGCCTCCGGCTATATCCATATCGAGTTTGACCGGGCCCTTCTTTTGTCGGTCCTTACTGTGGACAGTCAGGTTATCTACTACGGAGAACAAAAGCACATTGACCTGCTGCGGGCAACGCCGGGGACCTCGCTTGTCACCTTCCGGGCGCTTCCGGTACCCGATTACGACAAAAGCACAGACAGACTGGGCAAATTTTTTGCAGAACGGAAAAACCTCGGAAGAATCAGACGGGAAACCGACGGTGCCCCCCTGATTATTACCAACGGTATGCCCCAGAGCATTCTGTTTGCCAACCTTTTATTCCGCGGCAAAAGGGTGTATTTTGTCATGCACGGCCGTCTGGCGGCGCTTTGCGACGGCGTACACTATAAGCCGTGGAATATGCAATACTATATGAAAACCGCCCTGCAGCATCTGAGCCGCAGCTTCCGGCTGATTCTTCTGGGCGAATCCATCCGACAAAACGCGATGGCACTGCTGCCGAAGGTGCGGGATAAAATGGTTGCAATCGACCATCCTTTTCTGCCCAAAAGCGTAACGGCATCCGGCAGCGCACAGGCCGCAGACGGCGTCATCCGCATCGCGACGGTGGGCGCGGGCACCTTCGACAAGGGGATAACCCGGTTGAACGGGGTCGCGGAATATATCGCAAAACAAAATCTCAGCATCGAAATCAGTCATATCGGAAAAATTGACCCCCGGCTGAACTTTGTTCCGGACAGCCGTATTCAGCTGCCCTTTCATACGGATAAGATGGTAGCCGAGCAGGAATATCAGGAAAAGCTTCGGCAGCCGGATTATTTTTTGTATCCGTACGAGGCAGAAAGCTACCGGTTGACGGCAAGCGGCGCACTGTTTGAGGCCTTCGCCTTAAAAAAACCGATTATCGCCCTGCGCAATGACTACTTTGACCACGTGCTTTCCAAGAGCGAGGGCAAGGTGGGCTACCTTTGTGCAGATTTCGACGAGCTGCTGCAAACACTGCATACCCTTGCACCGGCCGGGTCCGAAGAGTACAAACGGATGCAGCAAAACGCCGAGGCCCTGTTAGGACAGTTTTCTCCTGCCGCAGTAGGCAGGCAGCTTTCCGGGGTTTTGCAGGATAACCGAGAATCATAAAAAAGGAGCAAACAAATGCTGATAGCATCGGTTGCGGTAGTTGTGATATTGCTTTTAGAGGCAATCTATTGCCGGTTAGCCAAAAAACGGGCAGCCCTGCCCGGCGGGGAAAAACCGTCCGCGCAGCCCGAAAAGGCCGGCCGCGGTTCTTTGCTGACCGGTCTTGCGGGCGATTTTGTGTTTCTGACCTTCAAGGCCGTAGGCTATCTGCCCTGTCATGTCATCCGTAATTTTCTTTACAGATATGTCTTTTGTATGAACCTCGCAAAAAAATGTGTCATCTACTACGGCCTCGAGGCCCGTTCCCCCTGGAATATCACCGTCGGAAAAGGCAGCATTATCGGCGACCGTGCCGTGTTGGATGCACGCTACGGTATCGAAATCGGCGAAAATGTCAACATCAGCTCCGGTGTGTGGATCTGGACACTGCAGCATGATATCCACGCAGCCGATTTCGGAACCGACGGAAAAGGGAAAAAGGTAGTGATAGATGACCGCGCCTGGGTCAGCAGCCGGGTGTCCGTTCTGCCGGGCTGCCACATCAGGCAGGGCTGCGTCATTGCCTGCGGTGCGGTACTGACCAAGGATACCCCAACCGCCTACGGCGTATACGCCGGGGTCCCCGCCCGATACCTGTGTGAAAGAAACAGTAAGCTCGATTATGAATTTACGGGCGAACACCGCAAATTTCTGTAAATACCGCCAATAGTTGGAGAAAGGCTGCGTGCTGCTATGCTGCTTCAAACCGGATTGTGTTTCAAACCCCACCCCCGTTTTCAATTCTTTCTGAAATGCTATCTCTCGCTTTTTTTACTGCTGATGCCGATACTGAACCAGTATGACATCGGTCCGCTCGAACCGCTGGCCGTGTTTTGTGTCGTCAGTGTCGCGGTATATACCGTTGCGTACGGCGTGAAAAAGCTCGACCCCCTTCTTATCGCGTTTGTGCTGTATACCGTCATAGAAAGCGTGACCGTCAGCTATTTATCGGCGATACCCATTTCCGCAAGGTTTCTCTTCCGGTTTGTCTATCTTGCGGTAAGGCTGTATTTTCTGTTTGTCGTCTGCCCCGATTTGCTGGATTTAAAATGGCTGTACAAGGCCTATAAAATATGTGTCCTCGCTTTTTCGGCTATCCTGATTTTCCAGTACATTCTGTATGCCGCCACGGGTAAGCTGGCCAGCTGCCTCATCCCGGATGTGCTGCTGAACTACGGCTACGGAAACAGCCGGGAGTATATCGAATATCTGAACGCAAGGCTTGCCGAAGGCGGTTTCCGCCCCTCCTCTTTATTTCTGGAGCCCGCGCATTTTTCAAAATATGTGATACCCTGCCTTGGCCTCGCCCTGGGCGAGCTGGATTACCGGTTTAACCGCAAGGACCTGGCCTTTTCCGTATTTGCCACCGTGGGCATTGTTCTGTCCAGCTCTACGCTGGGAATGGCGGTTGCGGGCGTGATGTGGTTCATCTGGCTTGTCAAAACCTTTTTCAGGGCCGATAAGCGTCATAAAACCATCCTTCTGACGGTTGTCGCGCTTGCCGCCGTACTTCTGCTGCTCACGCTTTTGTTTGTGCCCAACCTTTACAGAGAGCTGAGCCATAAAATCAATTTCCTGCTGCATCCGGATACGGTCAGTTCCTTTTCCATCCGCTTATTCAGGGGGCCCGCCGTTATCCGGCAGTTCGATGCCGTTCACCTTGTGTTCGGCTGCGGCTGGGGCAATCTGACACAGTATGTGACCGAGAATAACATCACCACCGTATACGATTCCGACACCGGTTTAGGTGCGGTTGCCGGTTATTTTCTGATTATCGGGTATACCGGTCTTGTGGGCTTTGTTCTGTACTATTTCTACTTCATCAAAAAAATATGGGACCGTCAGCTCAAATCGGTGATACTGATTATCCCCTGGCTGCTGATTTTAGCGGTGGCCTATTATGTGGATACGCCCGTCTATCTTCTGACCGTGGCAATCATGCTTGCCGTCAAAAAACAGGGAAAGTCATCTATCTATGAGTAACGCAAGACTGACCGCGCAAAGCATCAACCGGAATATGCTCAGCAGTACGGTGGCCACGGTTTCCGGCATCCTGTTTCCGCTGCTGATGTACACCTATGTGACCGGGGTACTCTCTGTGGAAGCCGTCGGCAGGGTTTCCTTTGTGCAATCCTTTCTGCAGTATTTTGTTTATTTTTCCACCCTTGGCATATCTGCCTACGGCAGGCGCGAGTGTGCAAAGCGGTGCAATGACCGAAAAGCCTGCTCGCAGCTGTTCAGCGAGCTTGCCGTTCTCAATGTGTTGCTGACCGTGGTTGCGCTTGCCGCACTGGCCTTGTGTACCGCCGGGTTTTCCCATCTGCACAGCTACAGAAAACTCATTCTCGCCATGAGCTATTATGTCATTTTGTCCTCCTTAAGCTTTGAATGGGTTTATCAGGCCATGGGCATGTATTCCTTCATTATGGTGCGCTCTGTCCTTGTCAAGGCAGCTGCGGCGGCCTTCACCGTTTTTTTGGTCAAAACCGATAAGGATTGCATCGCCTACGGAATACTGGTTGTTTTTGCCGCCTCCGCCGGCAGCATATTCAATCTTCTCGGGCTGAAAAAAATCGTGGATTTCTCTTTTCCGTCCCTGAAAAGCTTAGCCGGGCATTTCCGTCCCGTCCTGCTTCTCTTTTCCTCTACACTGCTGATTACCCTTTATACCAATTTTGATATTGTCATGCTGTCCATCCTCTCCGGCGATTACGAAACCGGTTTATACAACACCGTGCTGAAAATGAAAAATATCGTTGTCGCCATTTCAGCCGGCGCCACCGATGCCATCATTCCCTATGTTTCTTACCAAAGCGCGACGGATAACCGAAACGCCGTTGTGGAATACGGTGTGCTGTCACTGCGGGTTGTTCTTTTGCTCACACTGCCCGTCGCCGTTTTTCTATCCTGCTTTTCGGGGCCGGTTTTACTGTGGCTGTTCGGCGCAAAGTATCTTCCGGCCGCTACGGTGCTGCCCTTAAGTATGGTCATCTCCCTTGTCCTCGGCCTGACCAATATCATCGGCAACCAGCTGCTGGTGCCCCTGGGGGGGAGAAAGCCGCTTCACCCGCAGTGTGTTTTCGGTATGCTGGTCAATTTCGGCCTGAATGCGCTGCTGATTCCCGGGTACGGCGCTATGGGTGCGGCAATCGGTACGCTTTGCTGCGAGGTGTGGAATCTGTTTTATATGGGCGCCGGCATCAAAAGCAGCCTGACACGAATTGTCAAAAAGGCCGCAGTGCTCAAATATCCGGCCGTGCTTTGTCTGATAGCGCCCCTTACCGTGTGGGCAACCGGCCTTATGCAGACAGAAAGCCTCTTTCTGAACTGTGCCATACCCGCCCTTGCCTTTTTTTCGCTGTACTATCTCTCGCTGCTGTTGCTGAAAGAGCCGGTTCTAACCCGGCTGCTGTATCGAAAAAAGGAAGACCTTCACTATGAAAATCAGCCTGATTGAGTATAAAAATCATATAGATGAAAACGGTATCCCCGTCGGACACGGAAAAAAGGTCCTGGAACAGTTTTCCGCCTTGCTGTCCGCAATGGGGCATTCGGTCTGCATTGTGGGACACGGTTCCTATACCGACACACTCAAGGCCTATCCGGTCCGCCGTTTGAAGCACGCAAGCTTTTGCCCCGGTGTTACAGCCCGGGCAATCTGCCCGGGGTCCTGAAAAACATTCACGATGCCATTGCCGCCGCCGACGACAGTGATGTGCTGTGGTTTACAAATGTGGATTACCTCTTATTTATGTATCTCGGTCTTGTACGTGTCCGTAAAAAGATTGTCGTAACCGCCTACGAGGACCCCGCAAAACGCATCAATTCTCTGGGGAAGCATAGCTTCTGGAAAAGACCGCTGGTTGCCCTGCTGCGAAAAGCGGCCCGTCGTGGCTGTTCCCGTGTCAGTCTGTTTGTCAACAGCTACGAGCGCAGCGGCGGGGAAGAGCAGGGGAACGCCAACTGTATTTTCGTCCCCGATTTTATCTGTGACGAAAGCTATCAGGCCCACGCCCGCCTTGCGAAAGCCGACCGTGTGGTCTGTGTCGGGCTGGTTGACAGCCATAAGGATATTGTCGGTGCGGTGCGCTGTTTTCAGGGGCTGGATATCCCCCTGATTGTCAAAGGCTACTTCATCGATGCCGCGGTCTATGACACCGCTTTGGCTCTTTGCACCGACAATATCACCGTAGAAAATACCTATCTGTCCGAGCAAGAGTATCTGCAGCTGATCGCACAGTCAAAGTATGTCCTCGTCCCTTATGTCACGGAAGAATACCAAGGCAGCCGAACCAGCGGAATCATCCGCGAGGCAATCTATCTCGGTGCAACGGTGATTGCACCGCAGGAAATTCTGACCTCCATGCATTTTAACGGAATCGGCTACCGTTCGCTGGATGAGGTCAGAGCCTTTTTTGCCGCGGGAAACCGGGACGAAATACCCAATGACCTTACCGCCTGCACCGCGCAGGCAATCACGCAAAAGCTGTCAGCCGCGCTGCAAGGGCTGCAATAAGCCTTCCTTTCACCAAAACCGTATTCTATTTGTCAGGAGAACCCTTTTTATGACTGTACAAACCTTGATATCTACTATGTTTCAAAAAGACCGCAGCCTGCTGTCAAAAATGAATATACAGACCGATGCCGTCGTAATCAACCAGTGCGACGAGGAAAAAACAGAGGTGTTCACCTTCCGCGGGCACAGCATTCTGTGGGTTTCCTGCCGGGACAGAGGTGTGGGCAACAGCAGAAACAAAGCCATAGAGCTGGCCACAGCCGATATTGTGCTGTTTGCGGATGACGATATGGTCTATTATGACGGTTACGGCGAAACCGTAGCGCAGGCTTTTTCCGATCATCCCGAAATAGCCGTGTTCGCTTTTCAGGTGGATAATCTGGGCGACCGTTTTCTGTATAAAAAAGATACCGTGCTGCACAGACTGAATCTGTATAACAGTCTGCGGTACGGTACCCTCAGTTTTTGCTGCAGATTATCCACCCTCAAAAGCACAGGGGTCCGGTTCAGTCTGCTTTTCGGCGGCGGTGCGCAATACTGCTGCGGAGAGGACAGCCTTTTCCTCACGGATATCATCAAAACCAAATGTAAGGTTTACGCAATCCCGCAAACCGTCGGCAGCAATACACTGGGCGAATCCACCTGGTTTTCCTCTTTCAATCAGAAATATTTTTACGATAAGGGCGTCCTTATGTACAAGATTTACCGGCAAAAGGCGTACATTCTGGCGCCGGTGCTGATATTGCGCCACCCGGATTGGTATCGGGAAATCGGCCTGAAAAAAGCACTGCAGCAGGTTTTAAAAGGAACGCTCTGCGCGCGCAAAATCTGAACCGCACGGTACCGCATCTATTCAGTCAAATCAGCTATTTTTATAAAGTCGGCGGTGTACGGCTTGTCCTCACCGCCGGGCCGCAGCATCCGGATGCAGCAGGCAAGAATTGCCGAAAAACGAATTATCCCTGCTCCGGAAAATCCATAATGCTTTTTGCGCCGGACTGCCAGGTAAAGCAGCGCAGAATTCTGTTGTGAGCGGCTTCGGACAGATTCCTTTCGTCCATTATTTTCGCCACGGCGTCTTCAAGGTCATCCGCCAGCCAACCGGATTTACCGTTTTCGATGATAAAATCCGGCCCGGGGGCGTGCAGGGCAACCACCTTGCAGCCGTAATACATTGCCTCCAGAATAGCCATGCCGAAAATTTCGTTGCGGTTCAGGTTGACAAATGCATCTGCCATACGGTACAGTTGCCAGATTTCCGCATTGGGTATTTTATCCGTTACCGTAACACAGTCGGCAAAACCGTCCGACTGTATTTTTTCCTGCAGCTGCCGGCTCTGTTTGCCGGTGCCCACCACAACCAGCCGATACCTTTCATCCCTTTTGCGCAGCTGCAACAAAATATCCGGCAACAGCAGGGGCTGCTTTTCTTCAGTCAGACGACCGATAAAAAGCAATATTTTGTCCTCCGGCGCAAAGCCGAACTTCGCCTTCGCCCGTTTTTTGAAAGCTTGTCATAGCCTTGCTGCAGCAGAGAAACATCCAGACCGACCGGGGCTACGGTAACCTTTGCAACGCCCAGCTGCCGCAGGTGCTCGGCGACGGCAGGCGTTTTGGCAAAGCAGCTGCTCTTTCGGTAAATATGCAGATTTCTTTGAAACAAAGCGTCTATCACCAGCCGGGTCAGCTTATTTGTGTTGTGACTTTGCGTAGCCCCGATATAGGGCAAAAAGGCAATTCCGTTTTTCCTTGCCCAGCGGTAGACGGCGGGCATCCTTTATGCTCACGCCTATCTTGGAATAATCGTGGTCGTATTTCCCAATCAGGCCCACATTATTCCCGATTACGGTATTATCCACGATTTCCATATCCGCCATAAGCGTACAGTATCTGCCGATATAGATATTGTTTCCGATGGTGGCTTTGTTTGGCGCCCATAAGACCGTACCCTTTCCAAAGGTGGTATTGTCGCCCACAGTCACGTTTTTTTGTGCAAGACCAGCAGCCTGCATCGCAGGACCTTCAATCTGTGAATAAACCCGTTTTTCATTTTCGTTTCCTACCGCTTTCCGAACATCCTTTTTTATCCTATCCGGTATGCTGCGGTTATTCCGCAGATACGGTACCCTGCATATCTCCCGGTTCCTTGTGCAGGCGCCGCACATTGAATTTACCGGCTGCACGGTACCAAACAAACTTGATTGCACCGCCGATATTCCGCTGCAGCAGCCTCTTCGGCTCCTGCAGAAACCGATAGAACCATTCCAGCCCCAGCCGGTCAACCCATGCAGGCGGTCGCTTGATATTGCCTGCCCAAAAATCAAAGGCAGCGCCGATGCCGAACATGACACAGCCCTTTATGCTGTCTTGGTGCAGGTGCATCCAGACATCCTGCTTGGGGCTGCCCAGCCCGACCCATAGAAAATCCGGTGCCGCGCGGTTAATCCGGTCAACATCTGCCCGGTCCTCCTCCTCACGCAAGGCACGAAAGGGCGGGGCATAGCTGCCGACAATCTGAATCCCCGGGTATTTTTCCCGCAGCTTTTTCTCCATAAGCACCAGTGTTTTTGGGGTGCAGCCGTAGAAATAATGCTTTTTCCCCGCCGCAAGGCGGTCGTACGATTATGTAACAGTGAAGCCGGAGATGAAGATGCTCCGGCTTCATAAATAAGGTGGTATTATTCGATGTGGTGGCATAAAAATCCGATACCAATATCAGAAATAAATTTTCAAAAATCATCGATGGGCTTGTTTTTAAATGTCCATCCAGCATAAAAGGAACGATAGCGGACGGCGCAAATAACGATGGCACGGCTAAACGAAAAGCAATATATAAACCCGTCAGCGTAAGGAATAGTACCTTCCGAGAACGCGGTGTTACGGGTAATCAACTTATCCGTTCTGTATTCAGGCGCACATTATTGTTTTATCCTCTTTTGCGGTACAATGATATCGCAAAGGAGGATATTTGCATTATGGAAACAAGAAGAAATAATGGCACGGGATAGAGAAATACTGTCGGAGGGTTTCAGCCGGATATACTTTCTGTCGTATCGGTCAAAGGGCGCACATTGGCTTTGGGCTCCGTTGTCCGGCCGGGAATTCTCAAATCTGCCCGTTTCGCAGGCGTAGAGGTCCATACTACCTTCAACATACTGTCTCGGAGGGTTCAACTCCTCCGTCCCTTTGGTGCCGGTAACCACCGGTTGCCGCAGAAGGTGCACAGCTCCTGCTCGGTGATCCGGGGAATGCGCTCCCGATAAGAATGCAGGCCCTCCTTTACGATACGGGCGTAGTGCGGCGTGCCGTGCAGATAGCCGACGGGGTATAGCTGATTTCGGCAAACGGCTTGATTCGGGCAGCAAGCTGCTCTGAAAAAGTCATTGCGGTTTTTTTCCTTTCTTTCGTTGGCCCTTTTTTCAGAAAAACCGTGCCCGGACACAGCGCTTTTTTCGGCGGGTCAACGCCCTGAAAAACGGCTTCTTCTATTTCGCATTCTATCATACCGTACCCTGTGCGTCAATAGATAATCCGACCATATAGGGTACCAGGGATGAGAAGAAAAATACGGATGAACTTTTGTTCAACCGTATTTGGACGGTATAGTTGATTTTCTGTGACAGGAAGTATAATATATGTTTATCATAAGGACGGTCGGCGGACCGTTTGGTATTCTATGATCAAGGACAAAAAGCACTTTGAGGTACAGGGTATAGAGAATGACAGATTATTTTATTATGGGCGCGATCATTGCTTTTTTAGCAGGTTTATGGCTGGTAGGCATAAAGGCAGATGGCCCGGAAATACATTTCTTTGATATGGATACTTCAAAAGCAATGAGGGGATTTTGGTGCCTTATTGTTATTTTGGTTCATATTCCGGCGGCATATCAAAATAGCATTCAAGATATGATAGGAAGTTTTGGTTATATCGGTGTTACTTTTTTCTTTATGACATCCGGATATGGACTGACAATTTCATCTGATAGAAATACCGATTCCTTGCGTTTTTTTTGGAGGAAGAGATTGCCTAAGCTTCTTATTCCGGTTTGGCTTGTAAATATCTTTTTTATCATCATTGATGATCTTGATTTTTCCCGCGGAATATCGGTGAGAAAAATAGTAGGTGTCGAAGGTTGGGTTCAATGGTTGTTAGGTTGTTATCTTATTTTTTGGCTATCTCATTTCATAATGAAGAAAAAGACATGGAAGATCCCTGCTATTGTATTGGTAATTATTGCAAGCATTTGCTCCTTTTATTTAAAAACAAATCAGATAGTGACTTCAACAACATGGGCGACGGAATGCTACGGATTTATATGGGGAATTCTTTTGGCATCAGTACAGCCAAAGTTTATTGAACATTTTAAAAAAGCATGGTTCAAAAAATGGATATTCAGTCTGGTGATTACTTTGATTTTGGGAGTAGGATATCTGATTTTTAAACCCGTTTTTTTCTTTGGGGATTATCTGTTAAAAATTATGCTTGGCGTTGCGATCACAATGTTTATTTTTATCGCGAATGTCAAATTCCACTTTGGAAACAAAATCAGTTTGTTTTTAGGAGAAATATCTTTTGAGGTCTATCTTGTTCACGGTAATGTTTTTGGTGTGATTTCAACAATAGCTCCAAATCTGTCATCCGGATTATTTATTCTGATAAGCTTAATTGTTACTGTAATAATTGCTTTTGTCATTCATTCATTTGCGCAGGTTATCCTGAAACAATTGGCTAAAGTTGCTTTTCAGAGGGAAAAAAGGAAGGGTTTAAAATGATGCACGACGGATATAAATCCCATGATAGCTTTTCGGAGGTTCTCCGACAGTTTTCGGAACCGGAAAGTAAATTTGCTCCCTATGTATTCTGGTTTTATGACGAAGATCTGAATGCCTTAGGGATCAAACCCCAGAATATGGCACATGAACTGAGCAAGAAAGGGTTCAACCCCGGTTATGCCCATGCCCGGACAAATTATGCCGCGGATCTTCTTCATGCTGTGCATCCGCATGTCCGTCCGTTTCCAAAGGAACAGTGGCTGTCCGATGAATGGTTTGCGGTTTTGGAGCGTCAGGCAAAACAGGCTGCGGCAGATCACACACACGCCTGTTATGCGGATGAATACGGTTGGCCGTCCCTGCAGGCGGGAGGAAGGTTGGCATCCGCAGACCCGACCTTGAAATCCAAAAACCTGCGGTTTCAACGAATCGAGATAAAAAAAGGGACTACGCAAGATTTGACCCGGTGTACATTTGCCGTTGCAGGAAATGTCATTCGCAGGGAGTCAACCTCCTTTGTTGAATTTCCGCAGCCGGATGCCTGGATATGGACCCGCTCCTCCTTTGATCAGACCCCGCCCGGTCAGAACAATACGCTCCCCTTGAATATGGCGTCTGCTTGGTCCGAAGAACGTGACGCGGTTTGCATTTTCCACATACAGCTGCCGTCCGAGGGAAAATACAGACTGTTTGCCTGTTGGGATTGGTCTGAGCACAACACCGCCGCGGCGGAATATGCTATCAACCAAACGGTATTCACCGCCGATCAGCGTACGCAGCCGTTCCGGTGGAACCTGCTTGGAGAGCTTTTTCTCCCTGCGGGGGAATGCACGGTTACCGTGACCGGTGGCAGTGACGGCAGACTTTGGGTGGACGGAATAAAAGCTGTCGGTGAAGAAGGCTGTGAGATCATTATTGACGATCTCCAGAATACTGATCGAACGGTCGCGTATCTTGATTCTGACAGTCTTACGGTTCTGGACGGTCCGGTTTATACAGCAGAGGATGCTTGCTGTGTTTACCTATTCACATTGCAGGAGCACAGAGGTTATGACGGCTCCACAATCGATTATCTGCAAAACAGATTGACGAATCTTTTCATACAGACCGCATGGGATCCCGTCACCGAAAAACTGGGGCAGTACATGGGCAAAGGGAAACCCGTCAACGGCATTTTCAGTGATCATGAAGGAGATTACGGATATAAATTGGCCTGGTCAGAGGACCTCCGGCTTCTGTTCTCCCAAAAATATGATGAAGATATCCGGCGTATTCTGCCGCTTTTGATTGACCGGGACATTCAGGGAAAAGACATTGTATGGCGGTTCCGCTGGTTTGATACGGTGTCGGATATCTACACTGCTCATTTTCACCGTCTGTCTCAAGAGGCGGAAAAGCATGGCTGCTACTACACGATGCATACCTGGGAGGAAAGCCTTCAGCTTCAGGCATCGAATGTCGGCGACATCTTCAAACTGAACCGTGGCGTCTCGCTGCCCGGGACGGATGCCCTTTGCTCTGTCGTATACAATCCCCAAAACTTTAAGGACACCTTCTCAATCGCGGAATTTGAAGGTGTACGCTTTATGGATGAGGTGATGGCGCTGAATGATCTGGAGCATTATACTCCGGATGAACTGAAAAAGCAGGCCAACTATCTGGCGTCTTACGGGGTCAGTCATGTCATCTGTCATGCCGTAAAGATGACCCGCCCGTTTGCGCAGAGCGTTGTTACCCCGGATTTCTATAACATCGATCCCTGCTGGCAGGCTATGGGACAGTATACCGGTTTCCTTCGCCGTACTTCTTACCTCAACTCTCTCGGACGAGCCAACGCGAGGGTACTTCTTCTGAACCCTTTAGACAGTATGTATGCTTTGGCAGAGAGCGATGTCTTCGATATAGATTATGAAATGCTGGATATTGGCGGGGGCATTCCGAAGATCTGCGCCTCCTATGGCGGAGAAGCAGGGGAGATCAACCGCCAGTACGGGGAGATCATCCGTATCCTTACCCGAAGCCATATCGAGCACCTCACAGCTGATAAGGAGTATATCCACCGTATGACCGTTCAGGCGGATACACTGGTATACGGAGATTACGCTTTTCATACCGCAGTTATTCCTCGTCTGTCCGTTTTGGATCTGGAGGTTCTCAAAAAAATCACGGAATTTGCAAAGGCAGGCGGACAGGTTTGGTGGATCGCGCCGGTTACCGCCGATACCTTACAGAACGGACGGGATGACCCGGAAGCCAAAGAGGCTCTGACTGTTTTGCTATCGCTTCCGAATGTACATATCATTCAAAAACCCGATGATCTGACCCTCTGTTCTCCCATACGCTGCGAAGAAAGCCTCCCCGATCTGCTCAGCCATTGGCGGATCATCGACGAAAAACATTTCATTCTGCTTTGTAATAACAGCAATGCTTCCGTTTCCATCACGGTTCATTTAGACGGGATACACGGAAAAACTACGCTCCTCTATCCGGCGGACGGTGCCCGGAGGTCGATCTGTTCTCATCAGGATCACTACGGACTGTCCCTTTCATTAGATTTTGTCCCTTATGAAGCGGTCTATGTTGTCGTTGATCCTACGCAAGAGCAAGAGCCGGCTGTTGCCTCTACTATTCCGGAGGAACGGCAATTGACCGACTTCACGGTTGCGATCGACCGCGGCAATACCTCCCGGTCTCTCATCCATCCTATTCCGCCGACCGTCACTGACCGTATGCGTCTCATTCTAAGCAAGGGGAGCTTTGACAATGCAGAGCGTCCGGATGTGGAAAGCATCACTCTTTTATGCGATGGAAAAGAGGTACTGCACTGTCCGGTCAACAGGGAATATCATGTGTGCTTTGATGAAGCAGCGGAAATTCTTTTAAACTTACCGTGTCAGAAAATTGACGCCGTTCAGATTACATCCCGCCGTGGACTGACCGCCTACCGCGTCGAGGTGGGTACCGATACCTGGTGGCGAACAGTCGCTGAACTGGATAGCTATTCTCAAAACGAAATAATCCATTCGATTGATTATCCGAGAGGCATTTATTCGGTTCCGCTTACGGATTGGAGCTCATGGGAATTTCTGCCGGAGCAGTTCGCCGGTGTAATCACTTACATGACGACCTTTCATATCTCTCAAGCCGATATCAGGAAAACCGTGTTGCTGGAAATAGAGAAATTTGCCGGTTCGGTTTTGCCGGTTCTAAACGGAATTCCGTTGGGCGGAAAAATGTTTGCGCCATTCCGTTTTTCGTTGAATCAGGCGCTGAAGCTGGGTGAAAATAAGCTGGAATTACGAGTATCCAATACCATTGTCAGCAATATCACTTCAAGGCATGGCGGGATAAAACAGATTGCTTTGAAGATATTCGAATAACTACTCCCAATTTGAAAAAGTTGCCGATATGGGGTAATTATTATGATATATTATACTTTTTTCAACTTTTTTAAAACTATTAATAAAATAATTCTAAAATGATTGCACTTATTTGATTTATCAGTTATAATGATAAAAAGTTTTAGTATTTTATGTTGCATTTATTATACATTTCAGAAGGGGAGAATTATGGAAAAAACGGCCGTCAAACAGGAAAACTATGAGGATGAAATTGATTTACTAGAGCTTTGGTATGTTCTAAAAAGAAAAGCGGTACTGATTTTTGCCATTGCGATACTGGGCGCCGGGCTGTTCGGCGGTTATACTAAGCTTTTAATTCAACCTACTTATACAGCCCAGTCTACAC
The DNA here is from genome assembly GCA_002314755.1 of Faecalibacterium sp. UBA1762. Taxonomy (GTDB): domain Bacteria; phylum Bacillota; class Clostridia; order Oscillospirales; family Ruminococcaceae; genus UBA1762. The sequence goes on from DCHC01000037.1 coordinate 20,686, forward strand.
TATATGTTTTTGATCAGAGCACAAACCTTAGTACTTATAACGATCTACAAATGGGCACTCAGCTGGCAAATGATTTTACCGTGCTGGCAACCAGTCGCCCTGTTGTAGAAAAAATGATCGAAGCATTAAATCTCCATACCGATTATGAGACCGTAGTCAAGTCCATTTCTGCCGAAAACGAAAGCGGTACCCGTTTAATCAATATATCAGTCGATAACCGCGACCCACAGCTTGCTGCACAGATAGCCAACGGCATGGCTGAGGCTTTGGTTGAGCGCGTGATGGAAATTATGGAGACCAGCCGTGCTTATGTCGCCGTTCCGGCTACCGCACCTACCAAGCCTTCTGCACCGCATCTTATTCGTAATGTTGCCATTGGCGCATTTTTGGGTGCAATGATTGTAGCGGGTAGTTTAACCGTCCGGTTTATCCGGGATGATACCTTAAAGACAGCAGAGGATATCGAAAAATTCCTGGATACTGCAACCCTGGCAGAAATTCCGCTTTCTTATTCCAAAAAAGAACTCCATAAAAAAAACAAAGCTAAAACCAAACCGGTCAAAATGAAAAGGAACCTGTGGTAAATCGGTTTTTAAATCGAAAACAACCTGCCTGATAGGAGTATTAATCGTAGTATGGAAGACATTAAGCTGATTGATTATGAACTACCTTATGAAATAGCCGAAGAATCAAAGCGGCTGCGCAGTAATTTGCTGTTTTGCGGCACTGAAAAAAAGGTGATACTGGTCACCAGTGCCATGTCCAACGAGGGCAAGTCCAGTGTGTCCCTGCTGCTTGCAAAATCTCTTGCCGATATGGGTAAAAATGTGCTGCTGATCGACTGTGATCTGCGCAAATCTGTTTTGGCCGAACAGTTTGAGGGCAGCAGCATGCGTCAGGGGCTTTCTCATTTGCTCAGCGGTCAGAAAAAAATGGGCGATGTGATCTACCATGTGGATAACAGTCCGTTGGATATTCTGCCTGCAGGTGCGGTACCTCCAAACCCGGTAGAGTTGTTGCTGGGTGAACGTATGCAAAAGCTGGTCGAGTTTGCCAGAGAAAAATACGACTATCTTATTTTAGATTGCCCACCGGTTGGCATGGTTTCGGATGCCGTCGCAGTTGCGCCCTTGTGCGACGGTGTGCTGCTGGTCATTGCAGCGGGGGAGATTTCCCGTGGTTTTGCCCTCCGGGTGAAAGAACAGTTACAAAAAACAGGTACTCCGCTGCTTGGCGCAATTTTAAACAGGGTGAATGCCAAAACGCAGGGTGCTTACGGTAAATACGGCAGATACGGTAAATATTCCAAGTATAGCAAATATGGAATTTATTGATTTTTACGCGATTGAGAATATGTAGCGGACCGGTATACCCGATCATAAATAAACTGCCTAAGCGCAGAGCTGGACATTTCGCCGCCGATTTTGTTTTTCTCCGGTGCTTTGCTCCTCGCTTACAGGCATTGATTTCGCCGATAGTTGTTTCATTGTTATTTTCATTTGAGGCTGTGATTTGCAAATATAGTATTTTTATTAAAGGCGTGGGTTTCTGAGGGAAAAGCGTCTTCACTGATGCAGATAGGAGTGTCTACTAATAAAAATGAAAGTATTAGTAACTGGTGCGAACGGTTTTTTGGGGATCGGAGTCACAGAAAAACTCTTGGATAGAGACAATATGGTTATTGCAGCAGACTTTTCAGTGGATAGAATAGATTATCGCGCAGATAAACGGGTCTGCAACATTTTCGCAATAGATAATCCATACCAGTACTTCGAAAAACCAGATGTTTTTTTACATCTTGCCTGGCAGGACGGGTTCAATCATTACTCCAAAGCACACATAGACAATCTTCCAAGTCATTTTACATTTATTAAAAAAATGGCAGAGGCAGGATGTAAGCATATTGCAATTATGGGAAGTATGCATGAAGTCGGATTTTTTGAAGGAAGTGTAAATGAAGCTACACCGTGTCACCCTTCAACACCATACGGAATTAGTAAAAATACCTTAAGGAAACTTGCAGAAATAGTGTGTGGACAAAATCATTGTATATTACAGTGGCTGCGCGGATTCTACATCGTCGGAAATTCTCAGTATGGCTCCTCTGTATTTTCAAAAATCACCGAGTCGGTTCGGGCTGGAAAAAGTGAATTTCCCCTCACAAAGGGGCAGAATCAATATGATTTTCTCGATTATCCCGTCTTCTGTGAACAGGTGGCCGCGGCAATCACACAAAATGCAGAGCAAGGAATTATCAATATTTGCTCGGGAAGTCCAGAAAAGTTAGCAGACAGGGTAGAGAGATTTATTAAAGAGAACAATTACACGATTAAACTGCAATATGGTGCATTTCCAGATAGGTCATACGACTCTAAGGCGATTTGGGGCGATAGCACAAAGATTGAAAGAATTATGAAGGGATAATTGACAATTTATTCTATAAAACAGATTGCGAATAAATTCCGGTAGATATCTCTGAAAAATATAACCGGCTCAAGATGATTATCGGGGAGTAACTGTTTTATTCCCCCTATACTACTATCTTTTCATTGCTTTTCTTACGTGTATGCAAAGAAACCATACAACGGCAATATGAGAGGAAAATGCAGAGGGACACTGGAAATACTGAGTAAGGTATATGTCATGAGCAAAAAGAGAATTTGTTTTATTGCACAGTTTCCGCCACCGATACATGGTCTGAGCAAGGCAGTATAGACTCTATTTGTTTCTGAACTAAACCAGGAATTTGATTTTGAAAAAGTAAATATTACAAATAACCGGAGAATTCTTCGCAGTTTGTACACCATCAGCAGAAGCAGAGCAGATCTTTTTTATTTCACGATCAGCCAATCCTATGGGGGAAATATAAGAGATCTTCTGATACTGAAGCTGCTGGATATACAAAAGAAGAAGGTTCTCATCCATTTACACGGGGGAAATTACAGAACCCTTGTTGACGGCATGGGTAAATGGCAGAAAAAGATGAACTATAATGCCATCAGCAAAGTTTGGGGAACTATTGTCCTTGGACCGAGCCTGCGATGGATTTTTGAAGGGATGATACCGGATAAGAGAATTTTTACCGTCCCCAACTGCGTGGATGATCAGTATTTGATGGACGAGGATTGTTTTTGCCGTAAGGTGAAAAGAAGTGGACAGCGACGAATAAATCACGTGCTGTATCTCTCAAACTTCATCCGCTCCAAAGGCTATATAGAAGTGCTTGAAATGGCTCGGATGGAGCGGAAAAATGTGCTTTCCGGCGGTGAAAAGAAGTTACACTTTGATTTTGCAGGAAGGTTCTTTGAAAAATCCGAAAAGCGGATTTTTGACAGGTATGTCGCAGAAAATAAGCTGGAAGACTATGTTACCTATCACAGGATAGTCGACGGCAAAGAGAAACAAGAACTGCTGGAAAACAGTGATTTCTTTGTGCTCTTGACGACATTTCTTAGAGAAGGCCAGCCGATCAGTATTCTTGAAGCAATGGGAAACGGCCTGGTGTTGGATAAAAAAACCATCGATCCGACACGGTGCTATGAATGGATTCGCGAATTGTCTGACAAAGATTTTGAGCAGATAATGAAAACAAACAGAGCTGCTGTTGTAAAGGGTTTTAGACAGGAGATTTATATTCAGAATGTGCTGAATAGTTTGTATTTCGCTAAATGAAACTTTAGCGAAATACAAAGCGGAAGGAATAACGCCTATTGCTGACGAGTTACAGAACAAGATTGTCATTCCCATAAGTGAAGGTTGGTCATGTAACAGAAAGTAATGGCAATGAAAGGTCTTCCGTATGATGATAGCGGATTTTTCCATTGTAATCTGATGGACTTTTTGCTTGGTGAAGTTCTGCTCTTTTGAACTTCACCAAGCAGATGGTCAAAGCTGAACAAGAATCAAGCACAGAAAAGCGTCTTTTCGAAGGCGCTTTTCTTTTGTCCCAGCAGTTACCTAAAATTTGTCTTTCTGATTTTCCGGCACAGCATAATAATTACGACCGCCAGTGACAGTATATCAGCGACGGGCTGTGCCCAGATCAAACCGTCTACCCCGATAATGGATTGCATAATGAACACTGCAGGAATAAAAATGACACCCTGCCGGAAGATTGAAGCAAGCAGTGCCGGTGTTGCGGCGCCAATTGCCTGCAATGTGTTCTGGCAGACGACAAACGCTCCAATCAGCCATGCGGTGCTCATCAAAATGTGTATGAAATGCACACCCGATTCAAGTGCGGTTGCGTCAGTTAAGAATATTTTGACGATCGGTTTTGAATAGATGTAGCACAGTGCGGAGATTGCCGCACAGAATACCAATCCGAACAGGGCAGAAAAGCGAACGCCGCCGATAAGCCGTTGTTTTTCTTTTGCTCCGAAGCAATACCCCAGAAACGGTTGAACGCCGCTTCCGATACCGATACCGATAAGAGTAACGATCATAATAACCTTTGCGGTCACCCCATAGCCGGCAACCAGCATATCGCCGCCTGCATATTTGGAAAGCTGTGAATTAACCACAATAGATGACACACTGACCAGCAGATTGGCAAGAGAAGCGGATATCCCGACCGAAAGAACCCCGGACAGGATTTTGTCTTTCATCGAAAAGTACTTGGGACTGATGGAAAGCGCAGATTTTCCTTTGATAAAATAGAGAATATAATATCCGGCAGCAACGGCATTGCCGATTACGGTGGCAACTGCCGCGCCAACTACACCCCACTTGAAACCGAGAATAAAGACCGGGTCAAGGATCATATTGAGCAGGTTGCCGATCAACGTTCCCGTCATCGCTTTCATCGCTTCACCCTCTGTACGAACAATAGATGAGAAGCAGTTGGAAATCATCGAGAAAATACCGCATCCGATGGCAATGGCGAGATAATCCCTGGTCAACCCAATGCTTTCGGCGCCTGCTCCGAGCATTACGGTCACATCATCGAGGAAAACCCAAAGAACCCCCATCATGACGCCGCCGACGGCGACACATGCCCACATACAAAACGAGCAAGCTTTCTTCGCGTACCCGTTTTTTCCCTCACCCAGCGCACGGGAGATAACCGAAGTACCACCCACACCGAACAAGGTGCCGAGCGACATAAAAATCATGAATAGCGGTGTTGCAAAGGATACCGCCGTGACCATGAGATCGTTATGCGTAAGCCCGAGGAAGAAGGTATCGGCAAGGTTATAGACCATTACCATCATCATAGCGATGAGTGCAGGTATACTGTTTTTGATAACGATCTTCGGAATAGGATCGGTCTTAAAGGCTTCGATAGCCGGTACTTTATTTACATGGGTCATTCGTTGGTTCCTCCATTTTTTGTCAGTTTTTCTGCGGCTGAAAGCAGTCGTTCGCAGTAATTCTCAAATTGCTTTTGTTCTTCCGAAGATAGGCAGGTCATAATCTCCTGTAACCAGTTGTTATGAATGTCAACCAGTTCTGCCACCTTTTCCCGTCCGATTCCGGTTAGCAATAACTGTTTTACGCGTTTGTCTGCGTCGTCCTGCGTCCGCACAACACAGGCCTTATTCTCAAGCGACATAAGTGCTTTTCCAACTGTCGTTTTGTCGGTTTTCAACGCTGCCGAAACATCATCCTGAGAACAGTTTTCATGCGAATAAATGTAGGAACAGATCATACATTCGGTATCACTTAATTCCTGCTTGCGGATCTTTTCGTGACTGAACTCTTTGTTACAACGAAACAGGAGGTTGAGCGTTTGATAATCCATCTTTTCCCCCCTTTTATATTATTCCGAAAAGTAGAAAGTTCTACTATTATAACATACCTTTCCGGAGATTGCAACTGCGGAAAACCTTCGCTTTCATCGTAAAAAAGTTTTGTTTTCCATTAGAAAGTCCCTTGAAAAAAAAGACTGTGGGGTATATGATGAATGTAGAAATCAATTAGAATATAGAGGTATCCGTATGAACTATATTAAACTTTTTCACGCTTCTGTCCTGCAATACCCCAAAAACACTGCTATCGTTGATTGTGACGGAATGCGAACCACCTCCTACGCAGAGCTTGATCTGCTTAGCAGCCGAGTGGCTGGCAAACTGCGTACCCTTGGATGCGGTCCTGAAAAATATGTCGGTGTCTGCATGGACCGCCGCATGGAATATATCGCCGCTTATCTGGGCATCTTGAAGGCGGGCAGTGCAGTTGTACCTATGGTTCCGGATTACCCGCGTGATCGGTGTGACTATATCACCCATCAGTGCGGTGCGGTCCTCACTGTAGGAAAAGATTTTTTTGACGATATCGAGCGGTTTGAACCAGTTGACGAACCGGCCAACGGGGCCGAACCTGCGCTGTTGATTTATACATCCGGCTCTACCGGCACGCCAAAGGGTATTTTATACACCGCAGAGGATTTGGCGCGCACCGCCGTGCGGCAGACGGCTCTTTTAGACGGACTTCCGAATCTGAATTTTGCTGCCGCCTGTATGTTCTCCTTCATTGCGCATATCACTGAATATCTTTCCGTGTTTCTGATGGGCGGGTGTTCCCATATTCTTCCGGATGAAGTGCGCCGCTCCGCCGATGAGCTTGCTGCGTACTACTCTGCCCATAACATCACGGCAGGCGTCATCACCACCCAGCTGATGCGGCTGTTCCATAGCCGTTCTACTGCCTTGCGCCGCGTCATCACCGGCAGTGAGCGAGTTTCCATGATCTATTCCAATTCGTTTGAGATTTACAATGTCTACGGAATGAGTGAGCTTGGGCACACCGGCTTTTTCTCCATTGACCGGCCCTACGAAAATACGCCGGTGGGCAAGGCTATCGGCGAAGTGCAGATTCTTATCTGCGACGAATCCGGCACTCCCCTTCCCAACGGAAGTGAGGGGGAGATTATCCTTCGCGGGTGTTTCCATATGACCTATTTTTGCGATGAGCAGCGCACGGCAAAATATATGACCCCTGCCGGAGACGGTCTGACAGACTTTCATACCGGCGACATCGGCAGGCTCAACGAAAACGGCGATTTGATCTTTCTGAACCGCAAGGACTGGATGGTGAAAATCAACGGGCAGCGTGTGGAAACCATGGAAATTGAAACGCTGCTGCAGGCAATACCGGAAGTAAAAAATGCAGCTGTCAAGGCGTTCACCGATGAGGACGGCCAGACCCTTCTGGTTGCCTATTATGTTTCCTGTTCTCCCCTATTGGACGAGGCCCTTCGGGAGGCACTGCGGGCGAAGCTGCCGGCATATATGATCCCCCGTTATTTTGTCGGAATGGATACACTGCCGAAAAATATCAACGGCAAACTGGATCGCAAAGCACTGCTGCCGCCGACAGCCACACGCTATAAGGTCCGGTATGTTGCACCGACAAACCAAACGGAACAGCTGCTCTGCAACGCGTTTGAACAGGTGCTTCATTGTGGACGGGTCGGCATAGAGGATGACTTTTTTGCCCTTGGCGGGGATTCCATCAAAGCGTTAAAGCTGATTGCCTGCTCCCAACTAAAGGGGTTGTCTCTGGATACGGTTTTTAACGGCAAAACGCCGAAAAACCTTGCTGCACTGGCAAACAAAAGCTCGGCTTCTTCGGCAGCCGGTAGCTGCAATTATCCTGCGGTATGTCCGTTGAATGCCGCCCAACTGGGCGTCTATCTTGAATGTGTTGAAAAGCCGAACTCGGTCAAATATAACATTTCCGTCCGCGCAAAGCTGCCGCAAGGGACGGATATCCCCCGCTTTATCACTGCGGTGGAAACCGTACTTGACAAACATCCTGCATTTTCTGTCACGGTCGGCGCGCCTGACGGCGTTCCCTCTATGCTTTATCACAAAAGAAAAATTACCGTAGAAGAGGTCAACGCCCAAACTGCGGAAAGCGAATCCCTCCGGCTTCTGCGTCCCTACAATTTGGAGCAGGGCCCCCTTTGCCGGTTTGAGGTCGCACATCTTCCGGAATGCAATTACTTCCTTTATGATCTTCATCACCTTATCTATGACGGCAGCTCCCAGCTGCCCTTCCTCAGCCAGATCGCACAAGTCTATGACGGCGGCGAATGTGGCGAGGAGTCGATGACCCTTTTTGACGAGGCACTGGTTGAAGCAGCACCCAAGGACCCGGCTCGTCTAACCAACTACCGGGAATATTTTGATAAGTTGTTTGCCGATGTGGACTGTGACGCAAAGCCCCTGCCTGACCGACTGACGGACGGCATTCCGGATACCTGCGCGTGCTTGGTTCTCCGGGCGGATGAAAAATTCCGTCAGACGGAGGTGACAGATTTCGTCCGCGGCAACGGCATCAGTGAAAACGCGCTGTTCCTTGGTGCTTTTGGCTATGCGCTGGCCAAGTGTAACGGTGCCCAACAAAGCTTTTTCAACACCGCTAACCACGGCAGACGCGACGCCCGTCTTGCCGATACCGTAGGCATGTTTGTTCAAATGCTGCCTATTGTCTGCCGTTTTGATGAGAATATGAATCCGGCAGATTATCTGCGCGGTGTTTATGATGACTATTTCCACACCAAAAAAAACGATGTGATTCCCTTTGCCGAGCTGTCTGCTCAATACGGGGCAAACACGGATATCTCCTTTATCTACCAGGGTGACCTTCTGGACGGTGTCCCCCTGGCCGGAGGAATCCTGATGCCGGAAAACATCCACACAAGTGAAGCCATTGCCGATATGGAGATCATGCTCATCCGCGCCGAGGGCGGCTATCGGATCCAGGTTTATTACCGCACTGCGCTGTATAGTGAGGATTTTATTCGCGGCTTTATCGGTCTTTTTCTGAACACCGTTCGCGGTATGATAACTGCAAAAGCGCTTCGTGAGATCGTACTTACAGACACGGAAAGCCGGACCATACTGAACCGTTTCAACGCCACACAAGCGGATTACCGTGCAGAAAAGACCACCGTCGACCTTTTCCGGGAACAGGTGGAAAAAACGCCGGATAAAACCTGCCTTGTCTACTGTGACAGACGCTACACCTACCGTCAAGTGGATGAGCTGACGGACAATTTGGCAGCCGAGCTGCTGCGCCGCGGCGTAGGCAAAGAAAAGGTCGTCGGCATACTCATACCCCGCTGCGAATATATGCTGCTCTGCGCCCTGGGCGTACTGAAAGCGGGCGGCGCCTATCTGCCATTGGATCCCACTTATCCCGCTGACCGTCTCAACCTGATGATGCTGGATTCCGCCGCTATGCTGCTGATTGCGGATCCCGCACTGACCGATACCATTTCTGCTGACTTTACCGGTGACCGTTTGCTGACAGATACCATCCCCTCTCTTCCAAAATGCGACATAGAACTGCCGCAGCCTAAGCCGGAGGATCTGTTTGTCATGCTCTACACCTCCGGCTCTACCGGCATACCCAAGGGCGTTATGTATCAACATTCCAACAGCTTTGTCACAACCCAATGGGTAAAAAAATACTTTGGTATTGATGAAAGCTCCCGGGTCACCGCCTATGCCAGCTACGGCTTTGATGCCAACACCTTTGATATGTACCCCGCAGTTACCGGCGGCGCGGAGCTGCACATCATCTCCGAGGACATCCGGCTGGATTTTATTGCCCTGCGGGACTATTTCAACAAAAACGGCATCACCCACACGGTTATGACGACCCAGGTGGGTCGCCAGTTTGCCCTGATGGGCGGGCTGAAAACACTGCGACACCTATCTGTTGCAGGCGAAAAGCTGACGCCGCTTGATATTCCTGAGGGGTTCAGTCTGTACAATCTGTACGGTCCCTCAGAGGGTTCCGTCATTACCAGTGCATTCCGCATTGACCGCCGGTATAAGGATATCCCCATCGGCACACCGGTCGACAATTTGAAAATGTATATTGTGGACGGCCAGGGTCGTCTGCTGCCTCCCGGCATGACAGGTGAGCTTTGGATCGCCGGCCCCCATGTGACCCGCGGCTATCTCAACCGACCGGAAAAGATGGCCGAAGCCTACGGTGAAACCAACCCCTTTGACTCAGCGCCCGACTATCAGCGCATCTACCGCACCGGCGACATTGTCCGTATCCTTCCGGATAGCAGGCTGCCCAGCGGCTGCCTGCAGTATGTGGGTCGCCGTGATGCACAGGTCAAGGTGCGCGGTTTTCGTGTGGAACTGACGGAGATTGAGGAAATCGTCCGCCGCTTCCCCGGAATCACCGATGCCACCGTCGCTGCCTTTGATGACCCTGCCGGGGGCAAGTTTGTCTGTGCCTATGTGGTATCCGACGCCCCTGTTTCTTCCGAGGCGCTCTCTTCCTTCATCCGTGAGGAAAAGCCGCCCTACATGGTTCCGGCTGTCATCATGCAGATCGACGCAATCCCCCTGAATCAAAACCAGAAGGTCAACAAAAAAGCGCTTCCCATTCCCGAACGGAAAATTGAGAATATTATCCCGCCGAAAACAGATATGCAAAAACGCGTTTTTGAAATCACCTCGGGAATTCTCGGCCATGACGGGTTCGGCATCCGCACCAGTCTTTATGACGCCGGTCTCACCTCCATCGGTGCGCTGCGTCTGAATGTTGCCCTGTCGGAGGAATTCGGCGTACCCGTCAAGCTTGGGGATATCAAGGCAAATGATACCGTAGAACTTCTGGAGCGTTTTCTTGCACAAAGCGCCCCGTCGGAAAGCTATGCGCTGCAGCCGGATTATCCCATCACTCAAACACAAAACGGTATCTTTGTGGAGTGCATGGCCAATCCCGGTGCAACACTGTATAACATTCCCGTTTTGTTCCGCCTGGCCGCAGCCGTCGACCTGCAACGTCTTAGCGACGCAGTGAAATGCGCTGTCGACGCCCATCCCTATCTGAAAACCGTTCTCTTCACCACTGCGGAGGGCAGTGTCCGGGCAAAACGTCAGGACGATGCCCCTGTGGATATTTCCATAATTAAATGCGAGACTTTGCCGCAGTCTGGTGCGCTGCTGCACCCATTTGAACTGATCGGCGGGCAGCTGTACCGCATTGCCATCTACGAGACGGAGACCGGCAATTATCTTTTCATGGATTTTCACCATATCATCTCCGACGGAACCAGCGAAGCCATCCTTTTACAGGATATTGACCGTGCCTATTTGGGTGAAAAACTTCAGCGTGAAGCCTTTACCGGTTTTGAGGCGGCGCTTGCCGAGGAGACCCGCCGCAACAGCGATGACTACGAAGCCGCCAAAGCCTACTGGTCCTCCTTGCTTTCCGACACGGACGGCAGTTGTCTGCCTGCAAAAGCGCCGGAGTCCACTGACGGCGGAGCCGGAAATATTCATATCCGGGGCACGGAGAATGCCGTTGCGATCAAATCCTTCTGCGAGGCAAACAGCCTGACATTAAATGCCTTTTTCAATGCTGCCTTTTCCCTTGTGCTAAGTCGCTTTGTCAATAAAGACAGGGTATCCTATGCAACCGTCTATAACGGACGGGATGATTCCCGCCTTGCGGGGTCTGTTACTATGCTGGTCAAAACCGTTCCCACGGCTTTCGCCGTCCAAGGCAATACCGCTGTCAAGGACCACATCCGCAATGTACAGGCTCAGCTGATGGACAGCATCGGCAATGACGCCTGCTCCTTTGCCGAGCTTGCCTCTTGGTTTGATGTCAGTGCAGATTGCATCTTCATCTATCAGGGTGAGAACTTTCGGTTCACATCTCTTTGCGGGGAGCCAGCCCAGCTGCTACCCATTGCCTCCGAAACGGCGAAAGCGCCGATTTCTGTAAATGTCTATCTCGTAGACGGATGCTTTGAGTATGATGTGGAATACCGCCGCGACTGGTATTGCGCCGCCTTTGCCGAGAGCCTTGTGGATGCGGTCATGACCGCATCGGATGCATTTTTAAGCGAAAAAACACTGCAGGATGTCTCTATCTGCTCTGCGCGTGCAGAGGCGATTTATGCGGAGATGAATGCCAGCGAAACGCCGGTAAAGGCCACCCTTTGCCCTCAGTTTGTGGAGCATTGGGCCGCAAAAACACCGGATGCCCTCGCCGTCATTGCCGCAGGCGAAACGATGACTTTCCGCCAGCTGAATGAGCAGGCAAATAAGATGGCGAATGCGCTTGTCCGTCTGGGTGTACAGCAAAATAACATCGTCGGGCTGGTACTGGACCGCACTAAGGAAGTTCTGATTACGGAGCTTGCCATTCTAAAGGCGGGCGGGGCGTTTTTACCCATGATACCCACCTACCCGGACGAGCGCATCGACTACTGTCTGACCAATTCGGAAAGCCCCTTTGTCATCACCACCGAGTCCATTGCTGCAGAAAAGCCCGGGCTTTTTGCCGACGAAAAACCGTACCGCACCCTCACGGTGGAACAGCTGCTCTCCGGCAGGGAAACCGATAATCTGAATACGGAAATCCTTCCGCAGCAGATGGCCTACTGCATCTATACCTCCGGCTCCACCGGCACACCAAAAGGTGTAATGATTGCGCATCACAACCTCTCGAACTTTGTGCAGACGGATATTCTGCCGCAGCAGTTCTATTCGGATCCCTCCGCAAACGGCGCCTGCCTTGCCACCAGCTCCATCTCCTTTGATATGTCGCTTTTCGAGATTTGGCTGCCGCTGTGTTCGGGCAAAACCGTCTGCATGGCCACGGAGGAGGAGTTCCACAATCCGCTTATGCTGCGGGATCTCATGCTGAAAAACAATGTGCAGGCCATGACCTGCACTCCCTCGTTCCTGAACAATATGCTGAGTATGCCCGGCTTCGATCAAGCGCTGAGGGGTCTACGGACAGTAGTTGTCGGGGCGGAGGCGTTCCCGTCCGCGCTTTACGATGCGCTGCATACCTTTGCGCCGGCGCTGCAGATTATCAACGGTTACGGTCCCACTGAAACCACCATCTGCTGCTCCATGAAGGAGCTTTGCAGCGGCAGCGGTATCACCATCGGTCGCCCAACCGGGAACAACAAATACTATGTGTTGGACGGTTCCGGCCATATCCAGCCCCCCTACGCCGCAGGCGAGCTGATTATCTGCGGTGCCGGCGTGGGTCGCGGCTATATCAAGCTTTCCGAGAAAAACGCTACCAGCTTCTTTATGCTTCGAGGTCTTCCCGCCTATCACAGCGGCGACTCGGTGCGTCTGAACGCCCTTGGCGAGATCGAATTCGGCGGGCGCATCGACAACCAGGTCAAGCTGCGCGGGTTCCGTGTGGAGCTGGACGAGATTGAAAATGTCATGTGCAGCTTCGGCCCTGTCAAGCAGAGCAAGGTGCTGGTGCGCAATAACGGCACCGAGGATTACCTTGCGGGCTTCTTCACTGCCACTGAATCGGTTGACCTGGATGCGCTCACAGCCCATTTGAAAACCCGTCTGACCTATTATATGGTACCGGCAGCGTTGATGCAGCTGGAGCAGATGCCGCTGACCCCCAACGGCAAAATAGATAAAAAAGGCTTCCCTGAGGTACAGCAGACTGCGCGGAAATCTACCGGCCGCCGTGCAGCGAAAAAGTCTCTGGAACAACGACTGTGCGAGATCTTTTCCGGTGTTCTGGGGATGGGGGAGGTCTATGCCGACGATAACTTTTTTGAGCTGGGCGGCACCTCACTTTCGGCATCTAAGGTAACCATGGTACTGATGTCGGACAATATTGAGGTAAAATACGGCGACATCTTTGATCACCCCACCCCCGAAGCGCTGGCAGAATTTATTGAGCAGCGCGGTACCGCCGTGGCGGCTACCGCACCTGCTACGGTTGCAGCGGAAGATACAACGCGGGATGCGCTGCGCTGTAACACGGTAAGCTATGCTGCGCAGGTCAAGCGCGAAGGTCTTGGAAATATTCTCTTGACCGGTGCAGTGGGTTTCCTCGGCATCCATATTCTCCGTGAATTGATTGTCTCCGAAACCGGCCACATCTACTGTCTCATCCGCAAAGGCAGTTTTCGCTCAATAGAGGTGCGGCTTCGTACCATGCTGTTCTACTATTTCAGCGACAGCTTTGATGATGCTTTGCGTGACCGCATCACCCTGATCGACGCCGACATCACCGACAAAAAGCTGGGTGATATTCTGACAGATATTCCGTTCGACACTGTCATCAACAGTGCCGCCTGTGTCAAGCACTTCTCCGACAGTGATATCCTGGAACAGATCAATGTTCACGGCGTAGAAAACCTGATCGAAATTTGTAAAAATCGTCATGCCAGGCTTATTCAGATCTCCACAACCTCTGTACCCGGCATCCATACCAAGGAATCCTACAAAAACCAGGTGACCATGCACGAAAATGAGCTTTTCGTCGTGGATGATATGAACAACAAATATGTCATCTCCAAGTATCATGCCGAGCTTGCCATGTTTGACGCCATTGAAAGCGGCATGCGCGGCAAGGTCATCCGTGTGGGCAATCTGATGGGACGCCACAGCGACGGCGAGTTCCAAATCAACCTGAAGACCAATATGTTCATCAGCGGCATTCGCGGATTCGCCGCCCTGGGTAAATATCCCATCAGCCACATGACCGACCCGATGCGGTTCTCCCCTGTCGACTGCACCGCCCGTGCCGTAGTGCTGTTATCCGGCACAAACGATCAATTTACCGCTTTCAACTGCGATAACCGCTACGGCTTTGACGAAATGAAGCTGATCGATGCCTGCAACCGAAACGGTATCACCATTCTGCCCACGGAGGATGAGGCATACTATGCTGAGTACCGTCAAAAACTGGCCGATGACAAAATGAACAGCAAGCTGACCGGTCTTGCCGCCTATGACATCCAGGACGCCCACGCCGTTAACACGGACAACCTCTTTACCACCAACATTCTCTATCGCATCGGTTTCTCCTGGCCATTGGTGGACGATACCTATCTAGACCGAGCCATCCACAGCATCATGACCCTCGGTTATTTCGACCTGGATTCACAGGAGGAGAATTGATCTGTGACTGCCCCGATTTTATTCGCTGCTGATGTAACGCCGCTGCAGGATACCGGGCTGTATCAGCTGGCTTATGCAGCAGCCTCTCCCTCCCGGCGCGAAAAAGTAGACCGCTTTCGTTTTGAAAAAGATAAGCGGCTTTCTCTGGGCGCGGAGGCGTTGCTGCGCCACGCACTGCGCAGTATGGGCTACAGTCCCGGCTGCACAGATTTTACCTACGGCCCCCAAAACAAACCATACCTGAAAAATGGCAGCGGTTATTTTAATCTTTCCCACGCCGGGATTTGGGCTATCTGTGCCGTTGCCGGGTGTGAGATCGGTTGCGATGTGGAACAGCTTGCACCGATAGATTTGAAACTGGCAGAACAATTTCATCCGGAGGAATGCGCAGATATCTACCGGCAACCGACAGAAGATCTTCAGCTGGATCTCTTCTACCGTACCTGGACGCTGAAGGAGAGCTTCATGAAAGCGACCGGGCTGGGGATGACTCTCCCGCTGAATGCATTCCGTATCCTGTGCGGAAAGACCGTTTCCGTGATCCATGCGGTGGATACCGTGGATTACCGCTTTCGTGAATTCTCTGATCTGCCGGGTTATTCCTGCGCGCTTTGCTGTGCCGGAAGCTGCACCGGTGCACAACTTTGTATCCTGGATATGAAAGAACTGCTCCTGCCGGAATATGCTTCGTGCCGTTAAACACCCTATTTGAATATTCATACATACAATACAATACAAATCTGAGGTGCGCTTATGAATGTTGCAATTATTCAGCCAAGGTATTCCATACTTCCCGATGAGGGAGAGGCATGCTTTGCGGCTATTCTCGATCATCTGAATCAGTGTGATGACACCATGGATGTGATCGTCCTTCCGGAATACAGCGACCTGCCCTATGACGAACGGGACCCGGAGCGGTTTGTTTCCGTTTCCGGGGCAAACGGGTTGATTTTGGCCGAGGAGGTCCGTAAAACGGCAATCCGCTGCCGAGCCACGGTTTTTTACAACCGGTTTGATTTTACGGAAAACGGAATGCGGAATACCACCTTTGCCGTCAATTCCCGCGGTGAAACCGTCGGCAAATATGTAAAAGAACATCCTGCGCCCTCCGAGGTCAAGGCCGTTGCCGACGGTGGCCACGGATTAGATGTATCCTACAGCTATGCGGAGCATTCGCCGACGGTACTGGAAATCGACGGCGTACGCTACGGCTTTATCACCTGCTATGATTCCTATTTTTACGAGTATTACTCTCGTCTGGCCAGACAGAAGCCGGATGTGATTGTGGCCTGTTCCCTTCAGCGCACAGACGAACACGAGACACTGGAGACCTTCGCAAAATTTTTAAGCTATAACACAAATACCTATCTTGTCCGCTCCTCGGTTTCTCTGGGGGAGAAAAGCGAGGTATGCGGCTGCAGCATGGTATCCGCACCGGACGGTAAAATTCTGCTGAACATGAAAAACCGTGTCGGTATCGGGACCTGCATCGTCGACCCGACAAAAAAATATCTCAAGCCTGCCGGATTTGGCGGAAAACCGCAGCCCCATCACGAATATACCGAGGTGGGACGGCGTCCCTGGCTCTACCGCCCCGCCGGCAGCTTTATCGTACCCGATGACCGCCAAATGCCCTACCCGCGAATATGTGCCCATCGCGGCTTCAATTCCGTGGCACCGGAAAACAGCCTGCCGGCCTACGGTGCCGCCATTGCGCTGGGTGCAGAAGAGATCGAGTTTGATCTTTGGGCCACACGTGACGGTGAATTGGTTTCCATCCACGACGGTAATCTCGACCGCGTTTCCGACGGAACAGGCAATATTTGGGACTATACCTACGAGGAGTTGCTGCAATTCGATTTCGGCTATAAATTCGGCGAAGCCTTTCGCGGACTGCGGATTGTTAAGTTTGAAGAGATTTTGCGTAAATTTGCCTGCATGACCATCATGAATATCCATGTGAAGATTTGGGATATGGATGCTGAAGAAAAATACTATCGCAAAATAGGCGATCTTATCCGCCGATATGACTGTCAGAATCATGTCTATGTTATGACGGTAAACAATCAATGTCTGACAGAGTTTCATGAATATTTTCCGGAAATACGCCGCTGCAAGGGCTATGACGGAGAGCGTTATGTGGAGGACGCCATTGCACTGAAAGTGGATAAGGTGCAGCTATTCAAGCCGTATTTTGACCGGGACACTGTAGAAAAAGCCCATGCACACGGAATTCTCTGCAATGTCTTTTATGCCGATGAGCCTGAAGAAGCCCGCCGATACATTTCCATGGGAATTGATTGCATTCTGACCAATGATTATCTGCGCATCCGGAATGCGATAAAATAAAGGGGCTTCTGCCCACGGTCATTTTTTATTTTTCAATAAAAAAGAAAAAGCCTCCCGATATCTATCCTGTAGATACCGAGAGGCCTGACCGCTCGTGAGGAATAAATCTGCGAAGCACCGTACCGTACTCGCCTTTAGAGACATCAAGCAATCCGTTTGCGTTCATCCGTAAGATATCTGTATTCACAATACCTATATAATAACGCAGAATTCAGACGGAACAGTACATTGATTGCCTGAGAAAAGCCGCCAAAACACTCAGGCATTTTTTATGCCCAGCTTCTTTTGAAAAGCCTGCCGTGTTGCCGGTGAAACCCACCAATAGGTATTCTGCCCTGTATAGTATATTTCTTCCAAACGGTGCAGATATTGTTCACATTCCTCCCGAATATAAAAATCCGCATCGGCAAGTGCTTTGTCCGACATTGCCCGCAGATAGATAAGCTGCCAGCGCCATCCGTTTTTCATTCTTTCCGGCAATGCATCATGTATTTTTTGCGCCAACTTCGCCGCTGTCTGTATCTTCTCCGGGCAAACAATAACCATCCGTACTTTTTCTGAATCTCCCGTCTCCATATTTTCACAGTTACGAGTCAATGTTTCATCCAACATATTCAAAAGCAGGGTGATCTCTTCTGCATACTTCTTAGACAGTTCTGCTTCCACATAGCCACGCATTGCTTCCTGTGCAGTGTGATACCTTCCCTGATATAATCCCAAAGCAATGTACTTGTTTATATCATCAAAAATGCCCTCGGAATAGCACCACATACCTGCCTGGACATGACCAACGGCATCCCAATCAGCCTGCAAATAGGACGGATACGGATTTGCTCCGAACCCACCCCAAGGGCTGCAGCCGTGCATACTGATTTCGGGGAATCCCAACAGCGGCTTATGCCCCGGGCCGTAGCCCTTTTTTATTTCCTCGGCATTTTCAAGATTTTGCGGCAATGCCATTCTGTTCACGGATGTGATATATTCAATCTCGTTTTGCAGAAATGGGTCGGTTTCGAAGGCCTCATAAACCTTCTCCCATTCGCCGTCAATAAACAAATCCAGATACCAACCGCAAAAACCTATTTTGCAATCGGGGAATCTTTCCTTCAAAGCCGGAATCAATGCTTTGATGGTATAAATATAGCCGTTTGCCGCCCAAGGTGCACACCGCGCACAGGTACAACCGCCCTGATCATACACACCAAAGGTTATAATATCCGGTGGGGTATCCCGAAATGCTTCAAACAGTTCTAACCTGTTTTTTATTATCAATTCCAGTCCGCCCGGCTTATGTGGACAAATTTCGGTATGATAATGGCCACGAGGCTCCATTCGGTAACCGTTTTGTACAACCCATTCCGCTTTCATTTGTTCCGGCGTGGTTTTGTATCCCTCATTCGCCAATGAAACAAAGCCGATTTTCATCCCATAATATTTCCCGGTATTCAAAATCAGCTTCAGCCGTTCCATAACCGGCCGGGCAGTGGGGTCTGTTAGGCCGGAATAATGGTGAAAATCGAACCAAACGCGAATAAACCGCACGCCCCACAGCGCCAGCTCCTCCACATAACGGATAACATCCTGCTCCGGTGCGTTAATATAGTAGTTGCCAAAATGCGACGCAAAATATACGCCGCAAAACTCCTGCTTTGGTGCAAAAGTCCCGGAAAAATGAGTGCACTCCAGCCCCTCGCCGTCAAAATTATTTTCTTGCAAAAATCTGCCGGCACCGGAAAGAATACCCAATCTGGTTTTTGCCTCAATACGCACTGCATCAGGAAGATCAATCACTCGGTAGGCATCATCCTGCAAGTCGGAGACAATTCTTAAAACCACTGTATAATTGTCCCCTTCTTCAATTCCATATAAATCGTTTGCTTTCCGCAGAATAACATTTTTCGCCCTTGCAAAAAAATCGGATGGAAGGTTATCGTTACATATTTTGATTGACCGATACATCTGTAATCTCCTCCGCATCTCTTTTGTTAAAACAAATCCGTTACACACATACATATATTGAACAGCAACGATGCGAAATTGTCAACCGTTTATGCTGCTTTTTCTCTGCATCAGTTCCCAGTTTACCGCATTCCGACCAATTTGAAACGAAGCTTTCGACTATACTCACTCGTTGCCTCACTGTAAGTCATATTTTCCGGAATCATCACGGTGCCGCGCAGAGAATTAATCATTCAATCCCAGTGCAGCTGCAGCAGCTCGATTGCCCCGCCGCCAAAGTAGCGGATATCCAGCTGCGCGGCGCCTTCGTACACCACCGGCACGCCTATAGGCTGCCAGCTGTTTTCAGAGATACCGTCTGACGGTAATGCAACGGTTCCCTGCAAAACGTCCTCCGTCCAAATCTCCAACCGGGCATCCGGTCCGATGACCGAGCCGGGCTGTCTGCGAAGCAGCAGAGTAAGCCTTGTCGGTCCGTCAAAAGCAAACCGGCGGTAGGCAATAACGGTACCGCGGTGAATTTCCGTGATATAATGCTCGTTTTTTCCGTCTTCCAAGGGGCGGTGCGTAATATGAGGCACCGGTCTTTCCGGAGGGTTGGGCCCCGCATGGGGCATAGGCCCGTCATACAGGCTGCAGGCCACTGTGGCAGGGTACTCCCCTTCGACAGGCAGCGGGCCGCCGTTCAGACCGCAGCTGCCGGTCTGAACCTGTGCAATACTGCCGTCCGGCGCTATCTGAATAGGCTCCGCGCAGCCCTGACGGCTGAAGGTGTCGGTGTGGGTCTGACGGTGGTAAAAAATATACCACTGCCCGTTCAGCTGTACCATACCGCCATGGTTATTGCCGGTGGTAGCATCTGCGGTTTTCTGACCGTGAAAACCGATATTGCCGTTGGAAATCAGCACGCCGCCATAGCAAAAACCCCGGTCCGGTCGGTCGCTG
Source organism: Faecalibacterium sp. UBA1762 (assembly GCA_002314755.1). GTDB lineage: Bacteria > Bacillota > Clostridia > Oscillospirales > Ruminococcaceae > UBA1762. The sequence continues at coordinate 40,821 of DCHC01000037.1, forward strand.
ACGGCATAGCAAAGCTCGTGCTGCACTTCGGAAGAATAGACAAGGTAATACCTTTTGCCGATTTTACGGATGCTGCTTGCCTCAAAGAAGGCGTGGCAGCAAAAATCCGTCTTTTGCGCCGCCAGCTGCCCCGGCAGCACCCGTACAGGCTCTGCCGTCACTGTCAGCATATCCTCTGCCAAAGTGACGGTAAAGCAGCCGGATATGCCACCGGGTACGCTAAGCTCCCCCGGCGTTTTTTCAAACATAGCTGCTTCCTGCTGCTGTACGGCCAGGGTATCCTCTGCGGATAGCGGGCTGCCGGGGTTCACCGTGGCGGAAAAGCCGTAATACAGCCGGATCTGACCGTCGTCATTCAGCACGGCAGGGTCAAAGGTTATGCCCCGGCGCAACGGTGTACCGTCCTGTGCACGGACACAGCCGTGAAACTGGAACGGCCCCCCGGGGTTATCGCTGACCGCCACACGGATACAGGAGGTCAGATGGCCGCCGGAGGTGGCATAGTACAGATAAAACCTGCCGTCGTTTCCCTGCACACAGTCGGGCGCAAACAGCACATTGTCCCGGGTGGGAGTATAATCCGGGTCCCAACGGGCAGAGTATGCCTTGCCCTCGCTGCGCCAGCGGGAAAGATCGCTCAGCGGGGCGGAAAAAACCTCGTAATCCAGCAGACAAAAGCCGTCGCCGCCCAGCTGATCCTGACTGCCGTAAATGTATAGCCGGTCGCCAAAGACATGAGGTTCACCGTCCGGAATGCAGTAATCCTGTGGAAGATAGGGGTTCAAAACAGGTTTCAATGTTTTTGTGTGATTCACCTTATTCCCTTTCATGCATTGTTGCCGCATAACTCCCGGTCTGTTTCAGATATTGCGCAAACCGGGATAAAATCATCCTTCTGCACAGCTTTTAGCAGTTGCCTCGACATCATCCTTTGTCAAGGTTCGGTATCTTTGCCATCTGTCGGAATTGACAGGGGAAAATGCACATCGTAATCGGACATCCTAAGCTTGCCAACATAATGCCTCGGGGCGAACGAAACAGTTATAGCTTCTCGCTCCGGTCGAGAATTTTGATTCTGCAGGTCGTCATGTCGGTTATAAAGATTTTCCGGGTCTGCTCCTATCCCGTATTGCGGTAATCTGATCATTTCTTTCATTACAGATTTTCAGCAGTCCGCAATTTTCAGTACGTACTCCGCAAAGGAAAGTCTGGGTGCCGGCAGCCGCAAAATGCCGTTTTCTACCGCCGGACATTCCACAGGCTCTTCGCAGATCTGCTGCTGATGCATGGTATTCATGGAAATCTGACTATCCGCCTGCAGTCGAATGCCGCTTTCCGGCACAAAGCTGCCCGCAACCGCCGTCAGATTCAGCTCGATAGCCTCTTGCCCGCAGTAATCCGTATTGGAGCGATTGAGCAGATTCACCACAAGAGCAGTCTTATCGCCATTATAGGAAATCTGTACCTGCACGTCGTCATTCCGTCCGGGATGATAGCCTTCACACTGCAAAGGCAGCGCCGCCTGAGTATAGGCAAACCGATGCAGCATCATCCCAGCGGCGGTCACATAGCCGCCCTCCTTGGCTGTTTCTATGACGGATTGGGAATGGGTGTTGGCAAAATTATTGAAGTTGATGAACATGATCTCCTGCCCGTAACGCTGCCACATCATCAACATACTGGCTGCGTCCAGAGCATAACTCCATTTGGAGAAAAGATAAGATTTTGTGGTATCTCCGTCCCGGGGCACCATATTGTACACATCTGCACGGTTCAGCGGCAGCCATTCGGTATTACAGTACCGGATCGCTTTTTCGCCGGTGCGCCCAAACCGTTGATTGGTTTTACGCATCAACTGCAGTTTAGCCAGCAACGACTCTTCCGAAGAGCCACGGTCTGCAAAAAAGTCGATATCTGCGCCGGCAATCTCCAGCATTTTATCCAGTGTTTCCAGCGGGAAGCAATAGGTCACCATACCGATTTTGATGTCGGGATCCACCGCCTTCATCGCACGGCTGTACCTCACTACCGTTTCGGCGTACTCCTCACCGGAGAACCAGCGGTGCACCTCGTTATCCATCTCCCAATATCTGAAGCCGTAAGGCTGCGTGTGTCCGTTTGCCGCACGCACCGCGCCCCATTTGGTATCAGGCGCACCGTTACAGTACTCCACCCAGTCGGCTGCCTGTCGGATACCCTCCTCCCGATTCGCAAACTTGGTCAGATCCCGTCCGTGAGCGACACCTGGTATGGTCGGGTCTGATGGGCTGCGGTCCCGGTATTCCGGCGGGACATAGTCATAAAACCGTTTATATGGATGATACATATTGACACAGATCATCGTCTGACAGCCCAGTGCCTCCACCAGCTGGCCGAATTCATCTGTTCCTATATCATTATAGTTGTAGCCGCCCCAAAAATAGGAATAATCCGGCTTGCGACGGGTGCCGATGCCCTCGTGCCAATCATAAAACGAAGCAAAGCAGCCGCCGGGATATCTCATCACCGATGGGTGTACATACCGCCCCAGCTCCACCGCCGTTTTTTTCCACACACCGATACGGTCTGCTGGCAGCAGCGAAAAGTCGTCACACAACACGGTGCTGTGGGCAGGGATCAGCAGCACAAAGGTGTAGCGTCCCTCCTCCGGCACGCAAAGCTCTGCCTGTAACCGGACAAAGCCGGTTTCCTCCTCAAAAGTGACCGTCGGCTTTACGCAGCAGACCGGCTGCTGCACTGTTCCCTCCCGATATAGACAAAGACTTACTGCCTCCAATACCGTTTTCTCCGCCCGAACCGCACCGGTAAAGGTCACCGGTACATCGGCAAACAGATATTTCCCGTCCTGTGCCAGGCCGCCGGGTGCGTCGCTATCATTGGTAACCTGCATTCCGTATCTGCCGTGATATTCGCTGGGCTGATACCCGATATGTACATCCGCAAGGGGGGAATTCTCTATGACAAAGGTAGATTCATCCGCAATCAGTTGTTTGCCCGCTGTTCCCGGGAAGGCAAACCAGGCGTTGTGCTCATAGCCGGAATGGTACCAGTCAAACCTGCTCCAATCCTTTTCATAACCCTTTTCGGGGACATTCTCATCCTCATACAAATCAAACCAGCTTTTGTTGATCTCGCGGTAGGCAAAAAACGGCTCAAAGCTGCGGTTAAAAAACAGTTGTGCGCTCATGCATTCCACCTGCAGACCGTAACCCATCTCAATAAAGTTGGCGGTCAGCAATGGGGTAATCTCGCCGGACCAGGGCTTTGCAGTAAGCTTCAGCTTCATCGTTAAGATCCTCCATTTCATTCTTCGTGTTGTTGTTTATCTCATTCCTTTTTCTCCGGGGTCGTTCGGACAGCCCGCATCTTTTTCGTTACCGTCCCAGGGTCTGGCATCGTTCTCCCATGTATTATAGGATAATCGGCTGTAAAATGACAACTGTTTTTTCGGATTCTCATAGAAAGCGATCAACGCCTCTTCTCGGTAATGAGATAAGCAAGCCCCCGGGGCGGCACCGAATAACAGTTTCTCCGATGATATCTCTTAATAGCTTACCGTAAACCGGGGGTTCCGGATGTGTCACATAACTGTAGGGCAAAGAAGAGCTTTCCAGATTTGCAATATCGCCCTCCCATTCGTACAACAACGGCGTGGGTGCGCGTTAGTACTGTATCCCGTAGATGATCCCGTCAAAAAACATGACATTTCCCTTCTTTCATATTGTCCTTGTGTTTTCCTTGGCGCTGTGGCGCAGCGCGGCGGGTGTTGCGTCAAATTCGGTGTGGATTACCTTACAGAAATGACTGAAGCTGGAAAAACCCACTGTTGTGCAGATTTCTTCATAAGGCATCTCGCTCCACACAATCAGCTCATGAGCAAGCTTCAGCCGCAGCCGGAGACAGTACTGACCGGGCGTTATGCCGAGATACTGCTCTGTCAGCCGAGAGAGATGGGAATAGCTGAAATTGGACAGCTTTACGAACTGCTGCACACCGCCGGCAATGTTTTCCGACGACTGCATCCGGGACAACAGCACACGGAACTGCTCCGGAACGGACTGCTGCCCCTGCAAGCCGGTCTCCAACAGCAGACCTATAATGTGGCCCAACAACACCCGAAATGCGGACACATCCTTAATTCCCAAAAGCAAAAGCTCACGGCACCGATGCTCCAGATAGACACAATCCGCTGCAGCGAACTGCCGTACTTTTGTGGAGAGGCGAAGGTCATACGCAGTGAGAAACCGTTCCATTTCCTCTGTCTCCACCGAAAGAGCCAAAATCTCCGTTCCATCCGTCTGCTGAATAAAGCTGTGTGCCTGACCCGGAGAAAGCACGAATATATTGCCTGTTTCACACGCAACCTCAATACCGTCCAAAATTTGTTGACAGCTGCCCCGCAACACAAGGAGGATCTCATAAAACTGATGTGTGTGATATTTCGCACTCAGCTTTCTGCCACCGGTCAACTGAAGAAAATATCCGTTCTGGGAGTATTCTTCGATTGACATACTTTCTGTAGGGATATCTGAATACTTCATGGCATTTCCCTCCGTCCTTTTTTGTATCGTACATCGGAAGCCGAGCCTTGTCAAGAGCAGAATGAAAATGGTAATAAATCGCACAAATTTGCTCACCAATCGACTTGCTCTCCGCTGCCATGAATGCTATACTCTGCCCAAAGGGGGGCTTGTATCCAATGCATTATCCTATTCTGCTACTCTGTTCCATTCTCCTTGCCATCGGCAATAATCTGCTGCTTCACGGGTTTCGCAACCGGGGACTTCGCGGCATGGGGGATGTTCTCTTTTTCAACGCGGCTGTTTCCGCAATTTGGATTGTGATTTTACTGCCCGTGCAGGGGTTTTCTCCAATCAGCGTCGCCTCCTTCGGTTGGGGCGCGGCCTACGGTACCGTGACGGCTGTGTTTCTTTTGTGCAAAATGCAGGCCATGAGTACCGGTCCGGTATCGGTGACCTCCTTTGTGGGCTGCTCCTCGCTGCTGGTTTCCACTGCATTCGGTATTCTTTTCTTTCGGGAGAAAATCACGGTGCTGCAGCTTGTGGGGGTAGCACTGCTGCTTTGCGCACTTTTTCTCACGGTATCCCCCAAAGCTTCCGGTGCCCAAAAGGGCTGGAAGCTGTGGTGCGGGCTGTTCTTTCTGTGCGCCGGCGGGGTGGGTATTGTTTTTAAGCTTTTCGGCGCCTCGGCCGATGCGCAGAATGTTGATAGTATGATGCTGTGTGCAGCCACGGTATCCTGTGTGCTATTTCTCGCCGTCGGCGGGCTGCTCTCCCGTAAACAGCAGGGAACGGCACCAAGGCTACCCAAAAACGCCCTTCCTTTTTTGCTGGGGTGTGGCCTTGTCAGCTGTATTTATAACCGGCTGAATATTTCTTTGAGTGCTGCTCTGCCCAGCATTGTCTTTTTCCCCGTATTCAACGGTGCCGTCATACTGGGTGCTTCGCTGCTGGCCTCGCTGCTCTTTCGGGAAAAGCTTCAAAAGCAGCAGCTTTTGGGGCTGGCTCTCGGTTCGGCGGCGCTGCTGCTGGCCGCGGGCGTGATCGATGGTATCCTAAAGCTTATGTAATATCACGAAAGGACTGATTTTTATGTCAAGACTAATTGCTTCTACCATGACCCACTCCACCCTTTCCCTTGCCCAAACGCTGGAAAAGCTGAAGGCAGCGGGCTTTCAGAAAGTGGAACTATGCTCTGCCGGCGCGATTGCCCCTCATTTGGATGTGACCAACATCACCACCTCTCTGGTAAAGGAAACGGCAAAGATTATCCGCGCCTCCGGCATGGAGATCCACTGTATCAATATCGGTGGTAACTACACCCTTGCCCAGATGGAGCTGGTCTATATGCTTGCTGGGCAGGTGGGTGCAACGCTGGTCACCTATTCCTGCGGCTCTCCTGCAGAAGGTGTCTCCGAGGAGGATCAGCTTCGCCGCCATGCGGATTTCAATTCCCGGCTTGCCGACCTGGGGGAGGCGTACGGCGTCATCTGCTCCATCGAGGCCCCCCACAAGCTGTCTCTTGCCTCCACCACCGAGGCAGTCGACCGCTACTGGGCCATGCAAGATGACCGGGTCAAGCTGACGTTTGACCCCGCCCATATTGTCTTTGCCGGAGAGGATATGCCGGCACTGGCAAAGCGTTATATACCCCGGATGGTGCATTCGCATCTACGGGACGCCATGCCCGGAAACTCCCTAATGCGCTACGGTGAGGGGCAGATTGATTTCGGTGCTTATCTGTCGCTGCTCAAAGAAGGTGGATATTCCGGCTTTTTCTCCATGGAATACCCGTCGGAATCCGCCGAGGATGCCGAAGAAAAACTCGCCTCTTCCGTCCGCTTTTTGTCACAGTTCGATTTTACGTAAGCTTGCCGAGAAAGGAGAAAATCGCTATGAAAAAAGTGAAAACCGCAGTTGTGGGTCTTCACCGCGGAGCGCTGCTTGCCCAGTTTATGCAGAAATATGTGGATACGCTGGAGCTTGTAGCCGTGGCGGATCTAGATAAAGAGCTTGCCGACAAATTTGCATTGGAACATAATGTGCCTGCCGTCTACTACTCTTTGGATGATGTCCTTGCCACCAATGTAGAGGCCGTTGTGCTGGCCACCCCCATTACCGACCACGCCAATCACACCATTCAGGCGCTGGGCGCCGGCAAGCACGTGCTCAGCGAGGTGATCTGTGCCACATCCATCGCGGATTGCCAACGTATTGCCAACGCCGTGAAATCCTCCGGCAAAAAATATATGATGGAAGAAAACTACTGTTACTATCTCCCGCTGACCATTGTACAGAACCTGATCAAGGCAGGCCTCTTTGGCGAGATGTACTACGGAGAAAGCGATTATCTGATGGATTTCCAGGCCCGTCCGGGCTTTCCTGACGGCTTGGATGGCTGGCGCAAGCAGGTCTATTTCGGCCGCCACGGACACCCCTACATCACCCACTCACTGGGGCCTGTTTGCTATACCATGGGCAGCGATATTCAAACCGTCTCGTGTCTGGGTGCCGGAAAATATGAGGGTCTTGTCGCCGACAAGACCTGCGTGCTGATGATGCAAACACAGGATGGCGGCATGATCCGGCTGCGCAACAGCTTTATCTGCGCCCGCCCGGATCTGTACACCTACTACAGTGTACAGGGTACCAAGGGTTGTTATCAGGGCTCCTCCGGCGGCACCGATACCCACAAGGTGCATATTCGCGGCATCTGCGGCGCTAACGAGTGGCGAGATGTGTACGACTTTAAGGGTCTTCTCCCCAAGGAGTGGGACATCATCCCAGAGGGTTTTGACTACCGGGAGGACAACGGCACAAAATTCTTTGACAGCGGTACGCCGCTGCTGCTGCAGGCCTTTGGTCGGGCAATTCTCACCGATACCGAGCCGCCGATCAGTGCCAAGCGCTCGCTGAACTGGACAGCAGCCGGGATCCTGTCCGAGCAGTCTCTTCTGCAGGGCGGAGAGCCGATTACCATTCCCGATTTCGGTCTGTAACCACGAAAGGAGTCACTGATATGAAAAAACTGAAACTTGGTGTTGTGGGGCTCAGTCGCGGACACGCCCACGCCCTCAGTGCCCTGAAAGCCGATAACATACAGCTTGTCGCCGTGTGTGATATTGACCGACAAAGAGCAGATGAATGCGCCACCCTATACGGAGAAGGCATCAAGGTCTATTACGACCACCGGGAGCTTCTTGCTGACCCCGAGGTGGAGGCCGTAGTGATGGCGACCCCCATCGACGTTCACGCCCAGACGGTAGTGGATGCCCTGGAGGCAGGCAAACATGTTCTTAGTGAGGTGATCGTCGCCACCACCATTGACGATATTTATCGCATTGGAGAAGCCATCAAAAAAAGCGGCAAAACCTATATGATGGCCGAAAACTATTGCTATATCCGACCGCTTTTGATTGTGGAAAACCTGATTCGGCAGGGAAAGCTGGGCGATATTTACTATGCCGAGAGCGATTACCTAAAGGATTTTCAGGAGTATCATCCTAATTTCCCCAACATCGGCGGCTGGCGGCAGAAGACCTATTTCGGCCGTCGCGGACACCCTTACATCACCCATACCCTAGGCCCGCTGCTGCACATTATGGATGAACAGATTGCTACAGTCAGCTGCATGGCAGCCGGTCGCTCCTTTGACATGGTAGCCGATAACACCGCCACCCTGATGCTGGAAACCAACAAGGGGCATCTCATCCGTCTGCGCTCCAGCTTTGTCTCCCCCCGGCCGGACAATGTGACCTACTACAGCTTTCAGGGTACCGAGGGCTGCTACCAGGCTCCCCAGGGTCCGCAGGATTACCATAAGCTTTACATCCGGGGTATCAGTCGTCAGGGTGGTTGGAACGCGCCCGGTGGCTGGAATAATGTTTACGAGTTTAAGGATACCGTCCCCGAGGAGTGGAAGAAATACTGGAACCCCGAGGACTACCCCGCCGATTTAAAGGATAATGACACCTATGAGCTGTATGACAGCGGTCTTTTAATGATGCAGGAGAAATTCGCCGACTGTATCCTAAACGGTACCCCGGTACCGGTATCCTTTGAGGATGCTGCCAACTGGACCGCCGCAGGTTTGCTCTCCGCCGATTCCGTGAATGCCGGCTCCAAGCCCATTTTCGTGCCGTCTTTCAAACTGTAAAAGCAGCTCACAAAAAAGAGAAAAGTCCCGGTGCTGTAGCAGAAAAAACTGCGCAAAACAGTCACCGAGGCTTTTCTTACTTTGCGGGATCATTCCATACCGCCTGTTCTTATAAATCGTGGACATAAAGATACTCCGTATTGACAATGCCGGGGTTCGCTTTGGATACTGTGATTAACCTGGCACCGTTTGAAGGGAAATCGTACTTGCAGGGATACATGCAGCCACAGTAGCCCATTTTGATGCCGCAGTATTCACCGTCACAAGTATTGGGGTGATCATGCCCAAAGAAAAGCCCCTTTACATCGTCACGCTCAATAATTGCAGAAAACAGGCCCGAATTGATGGTGGACGGACAAAAATCAGTGAGATCTGCAGCGCCGGTTCGTTTTGTCTCCTCAGGATGGTCCATAATCATTGCAAATTCTGGTAAAGGAATATGAAAGAACATCTGGCCCGGAATCTTTCTGCCAAAAGCTTTTTCGATTTTTTCTGAGGTTTCGTAGTACCAGTGAATTTGACTGTGACGGATAAAGGAGAAATAACTTGCAGTTGGGTCAATACGGCAATCCGGCATCCGCGCGGCCTGCCAAATATTAGGGCGTATTTCATCCATTCTGTCGTTTGAATCCAGCAGCCAAACCAAAAAGGAGGGTTCTGAGCCGTCGTAAACAGGAAGCACACAGTTCCCAATGCCATATACCCCCTCTTCACTATCTTTTGTGATGCAGTAGGGGAATTCCTTGTATAGCTCCATAACCTCCGGACGCTTTAGTGAAAACAGACCGAATTCGGGAAGCTCTTCACTGTCATGATTGCCGAACACATGACACCAGGGGATGTGACGGTCCTCGAAAGGTTTGGTTAACTGTGTCAGATAGCTGCGGTATATATTGACGTCATTCATACCCCAACCATTGTCACCTAATAACACAATAAGGGAGGGGGCCGTCTTGTCGATTAGTTTTTCAATACTTTCCACAGCTTCCGGAATCACAGTATTCTGCTGTTGGACATCAGAGATGACAAGAATACGGAATTCATCTAAGGGGTTATAGGTTAACTGTATTTTTTGTGTGCCAAAAGAAAAACCATTCATAATAACATCCTTTCATACAGATAGCAGACAACGGAATCGCTCTTATCCCAGTTCTTGGGTTTTCTCTTTTAAAACCCATAAACCCTTCGCAATTTGAAAACCGCGATATGCGGATATACTGTTACCAAAGCAGAACGCATCGCTTTCCGCCCTCGGTTATCTCAAGGGCTTTTTCCTCAGTCACTTCTCTTGTGGTTTCTTCATTGAAATACACATACAGAATTTGGTCCTTACGACCTTTTTCATAATAGGTTTTCAGCTGGTCGGTAGCCGGGCCGTTGACCTGAAAAGCTTTGACCAAGGGATCCTTACTCCAATACGGAAGATGCTGCGTATGGTTTCCGCAAAGATGATACATTCCGCCCTTTTTGTAGACGGAGAAAATTCTGTCATCAAATTCCTCGATGAACTCTTTGTATAGCTCGCCCGAAATCAAATGGGTAGAACACCCACACATCTGACCGTAGCCTCTGGGTTGGCAGCGCACTGCCATACAGACATTCTGAAACTGTTCCTCCGGAATGGTTTTCAGGTACCATTCATGCATCTGAACCAGAGTGTCTGTCACCACGCTTAAATCCCGCCGCAGCCCATCCGGGTTCTCATAGAAAGCGACCAAAGCTTCTTCTTTGTAAAGGTTAAAAAGTTGATTCCAGGGTTCTCCCAATACCTGTGTCGTAAAGAAAGGCAGTTTCACGCCGGAATTCACCATAGCCAGTGTCAGCTCCTGGGCCATTTTCCAAGTTTCGTTATGGCACAGATCCGGAACAGGTAGCTCTCCGATTTTGTTTTTCAAGCCGTTCTTCCAGAATAGCTCTCCGTCAGAATACAATTCCGAACCGAATACACGGTCTGTGAAATGGACCCCATATAGCCATTTCTCAAGGCCGAGCGGGTGAAACACTTTTCGGTCCAGTATCTCCTCTGCGTGTTCCGAAAGATTAGTGAGACTCTCCTCCACCCACTTTTCAGGTTCCTTATAGGCGTCCGCATTACTTTCCCCAATGATTCCTCTTAGGTAAAAGGGTGATTCCAGGGTTTCTCCGCGATAGAGCCTTTCCAATCGATCCATATGGTATTCACGTGCTTTGATCAGATCCGGATCATTTAAAATATGAATAACATCCTGTGTCATCATCCGTTTCCTCCGTGTAAATAATAAGGGTATCGTAGTTTTGATCAGCGTCAAGTTGTTAAAGGAAATATCAATTTATTTATCAACCTTTTCCAAACTGTATCACATTCCAGCTCATCTTACCCAGTAGCAGGTTTTGGGCGTCCTTGGCTGGGGCGATATCCCTGGGTACAACATTAAAGGGGGCAAGCTCCGTGTTGACCGCCTTGTTATCCTCGTGGTGGAGCACACTGTGGCGCAGCACCCGCAACCCCTCAAAGGCACGCAAATCAGCATTCAGGGCAACATCCTCCCCGGTACGGTTAACCGCAAACAAGGTAACGGTGCCGTCCTCACCCAGCACAGCGGCGGCATCTACATCGGGCACGTCGGTAAAGTGGGCGGTATCGTGCTTTTCGGTTTGCAAAACGGGCTGCAAAGCAACGCCGTGACCCAGGGCAGCAACCTGCTGCAGGGGGTAGTAGATGGTCTGTGCCCAGGCGCCGCCTCCGGGACGGGTCATGATGGGGGCAATGACATTGACAAGCTGAGCCATGCAGGCAATCTTGACCCGGTCGGCGTTGCGCAGAATGGTAATCAGCATCAAGCCGATCAGCAGGGCATCCTCAAAGTTGTAAACATCCTCCAACAGGGGCAGAGCACGGTCCCAGGCACGCTCTTTGTAAAGGGTCTGATCCGCATTGTTGGAATGATACCAGACATTGTACTCATCCAGCGACAGATACAGATTTTTCTTACTGTTCTTTTTACCCTTGACGGTGTCGCAGATCGCGCCCACCGTGTGAATAAAATCCTCCAAGTCTACAGTGGAGGCCAAAAAGTCGTCGGTATCCCCAAAGGAGTTGCCGTAGTACCGATGCAGCGAGACATAGTCAATATTGTCGTAGCATTCGTTCAGTACGGTGTACTCCCATTCGCCGAAGGTGGGCATAACACGGGTGGAGGAGCCGCAGGCCACCGTCTCGATGGTGTCATCTGCCATCTTCATCATTTTAGAGGCCTCGTTAGCAATGCGACCATATTCGTAGGCGGTTTTGGCGCCCATCTGCCAGGGGCCGTCCATCTCGTTGCCAAGGCACCACAGCTTAATGCCGAAGGGATCCTCCGCGCCGTTTTTCCGCCGCAGATCAGACAGATAGCTGCCCTTTGGGTGGTTGCTATATTCCACCACATCCCGGGCCTCCATAACACCACGGGTGCCCAAGTTGACCGCATACATCACATTGGTATCTGCCTTTTTTGCCCAGGAGCAGAACTCGTGAAGACCGACGGTGTTGGGCTCGGTGGTTTTCCAGGCAAGGTCCAACCGGGTGGGACGGTTTTCCACCGGGCCGACGGAATCCTCCCACCGAAAACCGGAGACAAAGTTGCCGCCGGGGTAGCGTACCACCGGCACCCTCAATTCCTGTACCAGACGCAGCACATCCGTGCGAAAACCCTCTTTGTCAGCAGAGGGGTGCTCCGGCTCGTAAATGCCGGTGTACACTGCTCTGCCCAGATGCTCGATAAAGGAGCCGTAAATGCGCTTATCGATGGGGGCGATTCGGTAATCCTTATCCAAAATCAGCTTTGCCTGTTTCATCTGTCCAAACCTCTTTCCCTTTTTCTGTACAAGTCGCATGCGTGCCTTGCTGCCCTCATTATAGCGATAGATTCTGCGGGTGTCAATTGGTATCTTTACCCCATGCCTGAGGCAGTACTTCCTCGCTTTTGAAGAAAAATGATTTTAAAAAACAATATTTGTCCATTATTTCTTTCGTCTATCCGGTAGGAGAAATTTACCAATCCACAGCACCATTTACAGTGTAGCATACATCCTTGCTGAGGGGCAATAAAAACTACTACTTTATTATACGAGGAGACAGGAAAATGGAACTGAATTACACGAGAAACGGAGACTACTTTCTCCCGGACATCAAGATTGGAGTACATCGCTCTATCAGTCACTACGGAATGCTTCACAAGGCGTATCTGGAGCAGTTTCGCCCGGCGCTTTACAACGAGCTGGTGCTTTCGGAAAAGCTTTACGAACGCTGTGCGGAGGTCGAGGAAGCCGCAAGGAACCGTCTGAATGTCATCATCCCTCAGATAGCGAAGCAATACGGTGTGGACGAAAAGCTCAAGGCGGAAAATCAGATGCTCTGGGTCGGGCGTATGAACATGATCCGTCACATGGCGGAGGAAAGCGTGAAAATGGAGCTGGTGTACTGCTGACGCAAACAAGTTTACATTTTCCGACTACCATAATTTCAATGGATATGGTACAATAGCAATCAGATAATGATGTACGAACGGGAGAAATGACGATGAATAACAACAAGTCTCTGAAAGCGGTACAAGCTTCTGCTTCCCCGGAGCTGACTGCCTCTGAACAGCAGTTTTTGGAGGAAATCAAAGGGCTGATTCAAAACGGTCAGCGTTCTGCCTTGGCGGCTGTCAATTACGCCGCAGTCAGCACTTATTGGAACATCGGCAAGCGTATCGTAGAAAAAGAATTGAGCGGCAATGACCGTGCTGAGTATGGAAAACATATTGTGGAGATGCTTGCTGACGGGTTGACCGGAGATTATGGCACGAATTACAGCAAGCGAAATTTGTGGTACTATCGGAAGCTTTATGAGTTTTTCCCG
>DCHC01000004.1 GCA_002314755.1 Faecalibacterium sp. UBA1762
CTGTACCGCCGCCCATACCGGCAGTCAAAAAAACCATCTGAGCGCCCTGCAAGGCAGCACCGATCTCTTCACGGCTCTCCTCCGCACTGCGTTGTCCGATCTCAGGGTTGGCGCCTGCACCTCGACCGCGGGTCAGCTTTGCTCCCAGCTGTACCTTTTGAGTTGCCTTAGACTTCATCAAAGCCTGCTGATCGGTGTTCATGGAGATAAACTCCACCCCTTTCAGCTCATGCTCAATCATACGGTTCACAGCATTGCCGCCGCCACCGCCAACACCTACAACCTTGATGTTGGTCACGTTACTCATTTCGTCATCAAATACAAACGCCATTTCTCTTCCCCCTATTGATTCATCACAGCTGCACGATGTCATGTTTTTGTACTTTAAACTACCCATAGATATATACCAATATCATACTATATCTACGCAAAAATTTCAACTGTTAAAAATGTTTTTCCAAAATTAAGTTGCCCCTGCCGTAAAGTAGGCTTTGTGCCCGGTATACGCGCCGCTGACATCCATCAGACCAACTGAACCCTCGGGTAACTTGGCTATTGACTGGGTAGCCAATAGCAGCTTATAATCCAGACCTGCATAGGTACCGATTGCGATATTGATGCCCGTATTGCAAATCAGCTTCATCTCGTAGATATCGGTAAAATCTATCTCTGTCAGACCCTCTACCGGGGATTGTTCTATCGTCTCTAACACTGTCTCCACCGAAAAGCCTTGTTCCTCATCCGGAATTGTGACCGTCTGTCCCTCAGTCCAGGGGGAAATATTCAGTCCGGAAAGTGTCAGCAGTCCTGGTGTGGCATCTCCTGTACGCAGCGCCTTAAAAGAAGAGGTTGTTATCAAATTCGTATTTTCCTGTCGGATACAGTAATACTCCACGCTGGGAGTGACCTCTACCAATACATTGCCGGGTATCATCCGGCTGATTTTTACCGTTTCCAAATAGGGCAAGACATCCAGCATTGCCTGTGCCGCCCTGTCTTTACGAAAAGAAAACAGATGATCTCCCTCATTGTAACCAAAAGCAGAACGCAAAACCGGCTCGTCGTAAATGCTGATTCCGGAAAAAGCGATGACCTCAATTTTAAAGGCAAAGGCAAATAAAAGCCAAAATCCAATAGCCAAAATGGCCAGGACACTGAACGCGACCCTTCTGTTCCGCTTCGCCCGACGCTTTCTGGCAATTCCCCGATCCTTTAACCGGGTTGATGCCTCTTCTTCCCCATCATCCTGAAAACGGTCGACTGACACAGTTCCATACGCCATTTTCCTTTTGACCGGGATATCGTAATACTCCGGTTGCAAACGCCCGGTACGACCGCAGTCGGCAGCGTCATTGTAGGCAGTCCGTATGGGTGCGTGTTTTCTGTTTTTATCAGCGGCCTGACTCTTTATCTCTCCTCTTGTCACGCGAGGCATATCATCACCGTCCCTCACTCTTATAACAAATCGTATAATATATTCGGATCTATACAAATTAAAGACTATCCATTGCCGTCACATCTGCACCAAGCGCGTTTAATATCTCCGGCAATGCGGCATAACCTCTATACAGCAGTTCGGCATTAGACAATGTGCTTTGCTGTACCGCCTGCATAGCAGCCAAAACAAGCGCAGCACCGCCGCGTAAATCCGGGGCAAATAAAGCAGTACCTTTTAATATCTTACTATGTTTTAACCCGATTTGCAATGTGTTTTCAGATACAACAACCTCTGCGCCCAGCTCTGCAAAGCCTTTTGCACAGAGAAAACGGCTGGAAAAGACCCTGTCCCGGATAAAGGTGTATCCGTTGGCCCGCAGAAGCGCCGCGCCCAGGATTGGGGCGGCGTCTGTAGCAAAAAATGGATAGGGTCCCGTGGACACACTGCCGATTCCGTGCAGCTGATCTCCTCCCGGACTTTGCAGCCAAACGCCACTCTCACTGTACTCCACCCGGCAGCCTGACCTTTGCAACAGCTGGGGCAAGCCCGTCAACCAGCGGGGAGGGATATCCGAAACCGTGACCTCTCCACCACAGCCCGCCACTGCACACAACACCGTCGACGCCCAGATTCTATCCGGACAGGGGCGAAAGGTACACCCGGACAGTGTCCGAACCCCTTCAACCGCAAATCTTCTGCCCGGTAATCGGCTTATACGACCGCCGCAACGGTTTAAAAAAGCAACCAAATCCAAAACTTCGGGTTCCAAGGCGGCATTCTCCAAAATTGTCCTGCCCTTTGCCCGCACAGCTGCCATCAACAGGGTTTCGGTCGCCCCTACGCTGGGATATCGCAGATAAAACCGACAGCCTGTCAGTCCGTAAGGTGCGCTTAGCAGGGTCTTTTTTACTGACTGCGTCACTTTTGCTCCCATTTTTTCCAGACCGGCAAGGTGAATATCCACCGGTCGGTCACCCAGTTTGCACCCACCGGGTGTATGAAAAGTCACACGACCGGTCCGCAGCAAAACCGGTGCAAAAAAGAAGATACCGGAGCGCATCTGCCCCATATAGTTCTCCGGCAGATGGCTTTCCCGTACTCCCGACCCGTCTATCCTCAGCTGTGTCCTTCGCGCAACGCCGCTGTGTTGCGACGGTAGGCGGCAGGCGTTTCCGCCTGTCGCACTTACCATTTTACACGCGATATCGGTATCACTTAACTCAGGGACCTCTTGCAGCAAAACCGTACCGTCACACAGCAAGGCTGCGGCAATTAACGGCAGCACACTGTTTTTTGCCGCAGGCACCGAAACCTGTCCGGACAAAAAACCGGTTGGAGAAATACGAATGCTGCTGTACACAGTAAATACCCCCTTTTCGCAGGATAGTATATACTATGTACCGCAGCACCCTGAAGTGAAGCTTATTTCAGCAACTCAGCAAGCTTTTCGCCAATGATTTCCAGCGAGCGAGGTTCACCGCACTTTTTCGCGCACATGCCCATAATCCGTAGCCGGTCAGGTTCTGCGGTCAAGCTGTCAACCAGTTTGATCAAGCCTTCCCCGGTCAGATCCTTTTCCTCTATCACACACGCCGCGCCAGCTTTCTCCAATTCCAGCGCATTGAAATACTGGTGATTTTCTGCCACATTGGGCGAGGGGATCAAAACTGACGCTCTTCCAACGCTTTCCCTTGCCGAGCTGGAAAGCGTTGGAAGAGCGTCAGTT
>DCHC01000010.1 GCA_002314755.1 Faecalibacterium sp. UBA1762
AATTTTTAGAGGTTACCTATATTCATCAGGGGTATCTTGCGGGCAACGTTCAGCAGGCAGTAGATATTTTTGCTGCTCAAAAAGGGAAACTGATCAAATCTGTTCGGTTTGCGAATGCCTCTGATTTTGAACAGGCCTGGAATAATATAGCCAGTCTTTGGAAACAGGCGGGTTATGACAGTGCCTGCTCCTACTACGTTCGGGAGATCTTCTGTATTTTGGATGTGGTTTAAAAATGGCACACTACATTTGAGAAGTGAGCCGGTAATTAGGTAGACAAACATACGAAAGCGGATTTGGCGAAGAGATCAGACGGATCTCAAAAGAAAATCCGCAGAGACAGATTTCCCAAGATAGCATATGACTGAGGACAAGACAATGAAATGTAGCTACTGCCAGCATGAAATACCCAGCAAAGAGGCATTGTTTTGCCCCGCCTGCGGAAAGCGATTGCAGGTTGAGGCGGAAAAAACAGTGGAGGAGACCCCGGAAAAAGATATACAGAGCGGAACCGTCGAGGAGCAAGCGGTCCATTCTGACGTTGCGTCTCACAGTGTGGAACGTGGCGATACCGGTAAGGCAGCCGGCAAAGGCAAGTGGTCTGCCGGATGGCTTATCCCCGTAGTGTGCGTTCTTATGCTGGTGTTCGGGTGTGTTTTGTTCAGTGATAAGTTGGGCACTTTCTTCTCCGACCTGTCGCAAACAGAGGTCGCCCGGGATATCCGCGGCAATTTAGAGGATAAAACACAGTCGTCTGCAGATAGGCAAACCCGGCAGGAGCCGTTAAAGGAGACCCCTTCGGCAGAAGATCCGATTCCGCCGGTGGATGACGGTCAGCAGGGGGTGGACTCCTCTCCGGCAGAGGAGCCAGATCCGGAGCCGGACACAGTACCGGAATCGGAGGCCGAGCCCCGGCAGACAGTTGACGGGGAATACGTTTTTCCACAGTCGTCTACGGCATATCTGACCGATCAGGAGCTGACAGGACTGGATAAGACCACCCTGCGTCTGGCGCGAAACGAGATTTGTGCCCGTCACGGAAAAATCTTCCGGGACGCTGAGCTACGCGCGTATTTTGAAAGTAAAAGCTGGTATACAGGTACGGTGGAGCCGGACGAATTCGACAGGCTGAACAATATCTACAATGCCTACGAAGTGGCAAATATCGAGTTGATCAAGGAATATGAGGCAAAAGGATAAGGAAAAAACCGGACAGATGGCACGTTGGCTGGTTTGTGTTTTGTCGGCGATATTGGTTCTTTGGGGCTGTACCGGGGCCGCCCGGCGGCAGATGCCGACCCTGCCTTCCGGTGAGACGGTCGACCGGTCTGTATCAGCTTCGACGGCCCGATCAGCGTCAGCGGAGCGCCGTTCGGAGAAGGAGATGCCCTCTCAAACAGAATCTCTGCCGGAGCAGCAAGAAAAAGCTTTTACGGTGGTCATTGACGCGGGGCATCAGGCAAAAGCAAATTTAGAGCCGGAGCCCATCGGTCCGGGTTCGACCCAGACAAAATACAAGGTGGCAGGCGGTACTACCGGCGCGACAAGCGGTACGCCGGAATATGAGGTAAATTTGCTGCTTGCCCTTCTGTTGGAATCCGAGCTGACCGAGCGGGGCTATCAGGTGGTTATGACCCGTACCGATAACGAGGTAGATATTTCTAACGCGCAGCGGGCAGAGATTGCCAACCAGCTTGACGCAGATGCCTTTTTGCGGATTCACTGTAACGGGTCCACCGATCCGGATGCCGCCGGCATGATGACGCTTTGTCAAACGGCGGAGAATCCTTTTCAGGCACAGCAGTATCTGCGCTGCAGACTGTTGGCGGATTGTATCCTGTCTGGGATGATGGAGCAGACCGGATGTACCAGCGGCTATGTGTGGGAAACAGATACTATGGCGGGGCTGAACTGGAGCAGTGTTCCGGTGACCCTATTGGAGGTCGGGTACCTGACAAATCCGGCCGAGGAGGCGCTGCTGCTTGACAGAAATTATCAAAAGCAGCTTGTTGGGGGAATCATCGCCGGATTGGAAGAATATCAAAGGCAAACGGCAGAGGAATCCTTTCGTAAGCAATGACCGAGGTCCATAATCAAAAAAGGGGGAATCCAGTATGTTTTGTCCAAAATGCGGAAAAAAAGATATAGCAAACAATAGGTTTTGTATGTTTTGCGGCGCGGAGTTAATCGACAATCAGAACTTTCCGTTATTGACGCAGTCGCCGGAAATTAAACAGATCCGCCGATCGGTGGGCAGCTTCGGACAAAGGCTGGTAAAGCTGTTCCGGGAAAAGAAAAAAACCGTTTTACCAGTGGTGCTGATTGGGATCGTACTGGTGGCGGGCTTTTTGTTTATGCAAAAAAAATATTCTGCCAAAAGTGTTGCCGAAAACTATTTTCTTGCCACAGTCAATGCAGACCCGCAGGCGGCGTACCCGTGCTTAGATATCGTCGAGAGCGATTTTACGGACAAAACCGCGTTTGAAAACTATTGGACGGAAAACTATTCCAAGCAGAATCTTTATAACTACACCGTAAAGGAAAACACCTCCCACGGTTACGACGGCGAAGAAAACGGTATTACCCGCTCCTTCACAGTGGAGTACTATCTTCACGGTCAAAGCTATGCACAGCAGATGGGAATCATTGTGGTTAAGGCTGATAAGAAAAAACTGCTGTTGATTGATGAGTATAAGGTGTTACCGGATTTTATTGTAACCGACTACTGCATTGTAGCGCCTACCGGCTCCACGGTGTTGCTGGATGACAGAGAGATTCCGGCAGGGGCTTCTGAGGGTAGCACCACCCAGTACCCTGTGGATGCGCTTTTCTATAAGCAGTATACCTTAGAGGTGCGCTATCCCTTGACAGATACACTGTATGACACGGTCGTGCCGTATTCGGGCAGTGGCTATACCGTGAGTGACCTGTGTTTCAGCGCGCAGACACGAAGCAGCCTATTTGAAACGGCACAGCTGCAGCTGCAGGAGATGGTAACCGGCTTTATGCAGTATGTCGATTTTCCCGCAGACATTCAGACTGTGCCGGACTGCACTGTAACGGATACCTACTATAGCTATCGTGGACAGATGCGGGACCCGGATTCCGGTGTGGGGTACTACCGGTTTGATTTTACGCAGATGGCGGATGTTACTTATGACCAGTGGTACGATAGTTACAACCCTGTCTATCAGTGTGAAATCAATTTCGACTATACCTATGGTCAGGTTGTGCAAAACTGGTTCAGCGGTAATAAAACAGACAAGACTGGCGATGACAACGGCAGTGCGGAATTGACCTATCGCTACCTGGATGGGCAGTGGCTGCTGCAAGATTTTTCTTTCTATTATTAAAAAGGAGGATACGATACCATGCCTTATTGTACCAGATGCGGTAAAGAGATTGCCGAAGGCGCCCGATGCAGCTGCCAAAAACCGCAGTTTCAGGTGGGTGACCTTTTTGCCGGTGGGGATTATTCCAAGGAAACCCCGAAAAAAGAAAAGAATCCTGTTGAAGCCTTTGAACATGGAATGAAGATCGTCCCGGAGAATGTCAAGCCGGACGAGGGGGAAATACCGGTGCGGCAGTACGATCTTTGCCGGATGAGATCCCGTTTAAAGCTGATGTTTGCCGAGGGAAGACTACAGGTCACCAATAAGCGAATTATCTTTCGCGCAAAGGGAAAATCTCTGACCGGTCCTACATTGGTTCAGCACGAGTTTACAATTTCCGAGATTTCCGGCTTTCAGATCCTGCGGAACGCCAGGTTCAGCGGGTTGGATCTACTGCTGATTCTCATTTTGAATGCGGTTTGTATCGGCTTAACCGCTGCAATCGCAATGTCCTCTATCACCGCAGACGCAGGCACTCTGCTGCGGTTCTTATTGTATCTTGCGGGCGTCGCGGGTTTGTTTTTTGCCGCGAAAAACAGAAAAAACAGGCTGGGCTGTGCGCTGTTATCCGGCCTTTCGGTCGGCGCGCTGGGTTCGGTTGGATATATCCTTACTCTTTTGAGCAAGTGGCAGGGCAGCAGCGGAAAAGCGTTTTTAGCTGCGCTGTGTTATATTCCGGCGGCTGCGGCGCTTGTTTTGCTGGTCATTTCCACGGTGGTGTTCTGCATGAAGCCGAATCTGCAGTTTTCTGTCTGCTCCAAGATGGGCAAGGGGGCAATTGATATCCGGTGCGAGCCGACCGGCTTTGGCAGATCCATCCCTATGATCAATGCAGTATTTACCGGCTATAACGAGGTTCTGCCCACGGATGAGACAGACCTTGCCGTCGGGGAGATCGGCGCGATGATTTCGGATATTCAAAAGCTGGGCGACCTGGCAATTGAAAAATGGAAGCATGATTGATGCTTGTAACAGGGATAAGGTGACTCTTCTGGTTGCAGAAGAGTCCTCTTATTCTTTGCTTGTGCGAAACGGAAAGGGATAGCGCATGGCTAAAATACTGGATAAAATGTTATCTTGCCCGGTTTGCGGCAAAGAGGAAAAATATGCAGTGGTCTGCAGCTTTTCTGTAAGGGAAAGCGGTCTGGATGGAAAGCCCGACGCAGATGAATTCACCGATTTTGTACTGGAGTGTCCGTATTGCGGATACGCCTTTTCCGACCCGCGAAAACCCGCGTCCGAAGCGGTAAAAAAGCTGGTGTATAGCGGGGAATACCGGCAGAGCAGGCTGCAGCAAACAGATGCGACCCTGCGTCGGCTGGAAAGCGCGGCGCTTTTGTGCCAGGCGGACGGCGACCCGCAACAGGCGGCGGAATACTGCCTAAAGGCCGCATGGTACTGCGAAATGTCCGACCGCCTTGCCGACGCTCCGGAGTACAGGAAAAGGTACCTTTCTATCATAGAGAATACGCCGGGGTTATCGCTTATGCCTGGGCAGGTACCGGCTTATTTGGATAGCCTTCGGCAGACCGGTCAGTTTCAGCGTGCCATTCAGGGGGTCCATTACTATATGGAAGCCTTAAGATGCCCTACGGATCAGACGCCTGCCGCACAGGAGCTTTTCCGGGTGATCCTTCAATACGCGGCAAGGGGCGATGCGGCGCCCCATTTTTTGGGAGAGAAGCCGGAGTAAACCGCTCATCAGCGGCAGAGAATATCCAGACCATATGTTAAAGAAATAAATTCATCCTCGTTTGAGGCATAGCCGTGCTTTTGGGGCACATTTGCAATAAAAGGAATGGGTAAAATGAAATCTCTTACCAAGTTTTTTAGTTTTCTCTCAGGCGAAAAGGATGAAGCCGGCGGTCCGCAGACCTCTCAGCAGATAGCGTTTTTCCCGCCGATAGCGCAGGAACCCGCCCCCGTATTATCTGCCTTTGACGGTATAAATCTGAAGGTGCTGTCGCAGGATGCCCTGATGGACTGTTTTCACAGCTCCTTTTGGGGCGGTTTACAGGATGGTGACAGAGAAAAGCTCCTTCAGGAGACCAGTGCGAGAATTTCGGCCGAAAAAGGATTACCCCCGCCGTATCTGCGGCTGAGGCAGGACATGGCTGGCGATATGATGGGCGGATACGCCGCTAACCGGATAGAGCTGAACCCTGCCTTTTTAGATAATCCGTTTGAAGCTATGGATACCGTCTTCCATGAGACGGACCACTACCTGCGGGATCACGGCATTACCGAATCCCAGGAGCAGACCGCGCTGGCGATCTGCGAAAAAAACTTCGGATACGGGCGCTGCCCCAAGGCAGGGGAGGAGGGTTTTGTCGCAAAGGAAGCCTATTACGGAATGCAAGCGGAAGAAGCGCATGCCAACAACGCAGGCTTTCGGGCGGTGACCCAATACCACGAAAAATTCCGGGAGGAACCGGAGTATCTGGATTACCTGAAAGGGCGCGAACAGTTTTTTTCAGATATGAAGGGGAACTACCAGTTGGATCCGGACAGATGGAAACAGGAGGAGCTGGCCCACATCAACTGGGCAAGGCTGTTTAACGGGAAAGCCTATGACAAGGCGGTGGATACCGTTATTGCAGGCCCGGACAGCGCCAAACAGGAGGCTTTTGCCAATGCCGAAAAATCGGCAGAGCTGATAAAGGATATTGACCCTACCCTTCGTAAAGACTCGTATGCAGCAATGGTTCAGCGTAGTCAGAGAGATTTCTCTTTATTGACAGACGGAAATGCTACCCCAACCGGAATACAAAACGGTTATCGGTACAATTTGGACAGAATGCAGGAATGTGCGGACCGGATCCAGGCGCTGGACCAAAGATCGGGACAACTTTACAGTGAGATGGGCCAGCTTTACCGTGCAAATGACGGCATGCCCGGCTGGCGATACGGGGAGGACCCGGCGAAGGTTAGCCCGGAGTACGCAAATTTGTGCGCAGAATATGAGCAGGTGACTGCCCAACGCCGCAGCTGTGTCGCAAGTCAAGGTATGCTTGCTGCAAATAATCAGCAGCTTGCGGACTGCTATCGTAACCAATACGGGCAGGAAATACCGGATCCATCGGAACAGCAGACGGCACCTCTCGGTTATTCCGAAGCCAAGGGGAGCGAACCCTCCCGCGAGAGTGAAACGGAACAGATAGACACATTATATGCTGCCAAATCGACAGAGAACGCGCAAAACGCAGCGACCGAAACGCCCCCGGAAAAACCGGAGGATACGCAGAAAAAGGCAGAGGACCGGCAGAATGATATGCAAAAGCCGGGGCAGACGCAGGCGGTCGAGCCCGATGCACCCTCAAACGACTTTTCAAAGGAAAACCGATCACCAACGCAACTTCGGTCGTTTGAACAGCAAAACGGTATTTCAGAACCGGTACAGCAGCGTACTGCACCCGGCCAGGCGCAAAACGGAATGGAGGCTGTACCGAATAGCTACCAAAGACCACAACCCGGTGAAGACGGTATTCAGGATCGGACAAGCAGTCAAGAAAGTCCGGCTGAACGTGAAAACGGGATCTCGGATGTTCCCCAATCGGGAAACGCCGTGGCCGAAAAATCTAATGGCATTCAGGAGCCTCCGCCCGCGGTGACTCAGCGCCATGCCAATGAAAGCAGCGAGGGTATTTCCGGTGAAGATACCGGCAGGGCGAACAGCGGCGGAGAGGGAAAAGCAAAGGAGACGGAGCAAGGATTATGAAGAAAATAGAGGTTTTTGACGGCTGCTCTTTGCATGACGAGCCCATAACCTATGATATCGAGACTGTCAAATGCGTATTGAAGGGCAGCGGCTTTAGTGCCGGAAAGGCAGTTACACTGGATGAGGAGTTGCTGAGCCGACATATTATGCTGCTGGGTGGCATCGGCACAGGAAAAACCAATGTGATCAATCTGATTGTGCAGCAGCTTTTGCAGACGGTGACGGAGAACGATGTTATGATCATCTTTGACACCAAAGGTGATTTTTACAAAGAATTCCATCGACCCGGCGATATTGTCATCAGCAACGACAGTCACGCCTCCGGTGCAAACGGCCCCGATTATTGGAACATCTACGGGGAGATTGAGCGCGATGAGCATATGGAGGAGAATATCAATGAGATCGCCTCGGCGGTCTTCCGCGATAAGATCGATCACTCCACCCAACCGTTTTTCCCGAATGCGGCAAAGGATATTTTTTCCGCTGTGCTGAATCATTTTATCAAAAACGGCAACGAAGCCTTATGCAACAACCGGCATTTGCGGCAGTTTTTGGATACCGCCCCAACCTCGACTCTTCGTAAGATGTTGAATATGCGGGATGAGACCCGATCCATGGTGAGTTATATACAGGATGATGACTCCGGTCAGACTCAGGGCGTCATCTCGGAGCTACAGCAGGCGGTCAAGGAAATCTTCATGGGCAACTTTAAAAAAGAAGGGTCCCTTTCTCTGCGGCAACTGGTCCGGCAAAAGGGCGGCCAACGCATTTTCATAGAGTACGATCTGGGGGTCGGCGCTACGCTGGCGCCGATTTATAGCCTGATGTTTGACCTTGCCATAAAGGAGGCACTCTGTCGGAACAATACGGGTGGTAATGTCTACTTTATTACGGATGAGTTTAGTCTGCTGCCGGGACTGCAGCACATGGGGGATGCGGTCAACTTCGGTCGATCACTGGGTATCAAGTTTCTGATCGGTTTTCAGAATATTGAACAGCTGCATGATATCTACGGGGAGGCCCGTGCCAAAAGTCTGCTCTCCGGCTTTTTAACCCAGATTTTCTTCCGCTGCAATGACGCCTCCTCCCGCCGTTTTATTCAGGAGACTTTTGGCGCAAACCGCAAAAAGGAGATTTACATGGCCTCAGTACAGGGCCGCGGTATTGTGGAGCAGATCCGGGACGCGCATGTGGTAGAGGACTGGGATATCTCCAGGCTTGATCGGGGCGACGCCATCATCGGTTTGCCGGGTGCAGAACCCTTTAAGTTCCATTTTGAGGAATATATCAAAAGGGGAAAAACCGCTTCTGTGTAAATCCGCGCAGGTATTGACTAAAAGGAATACTGTGTTAAAAGTCTTTCCGGGGCGGTATCCCGGGCAGAACGGCGCTTATTCGCCGGTATGTTTGGTACCTTATACGCAAAAACGAGGGCGTGTACCTATTTCGCAGTAACATACTGCGAAATAGTACGACACAATTCCGAGAGAGGAACCGTTATAAAGATGAATTACCCCGGACTAAAGGGCGCCACGCTGGAAATAACCGTAAAAACACCGCAAGACAGTAAAACACAGACGGAACGGATCGATGTGGAAAAGCCGGAGCTCTGGATGACGGAAAACCCAAAGCTGTACACCTACACCGTGCGGCGGGGACAGGATGCAGTGTAAATCTATCTTGCGCTGAGAAGGGTAAAAATCGGCCGGGTCAATGGGTCAGCCGGGTACTGCTGAACGGCAGGCCGATCTTTCTTCACGGTGTGCTGGACCAGGGCTATTTTCAAGGCGGCATTCTGACCCTACAGGATGAGGCAGCATACGAAAATCGGCATGACCGAACGTCTGGCCTTGCCCACACTGATTGCGCTTTGCTCTATCGCTCTCGGCAAGCCTACGGTAAGTAGTCTCGCTGTCCTCGGTGAGATCAGCATTGCCGGAACTATCCTTAAAGTGGAAGAACTGGCAAGTGCGCTTCAAGTGTGCCTCGACAGCGGTGCAAAAAAGGTTCTTCTTCCCATCCTCTCCGCCGGAGATCTCGGAACCGTACCGTCCGATTTGATCGGCAGTTTCAACATCATTTTCTATAACACCGCAGAGGATGCAGTGTTTAAGGCTTTGGGGGTGGGATGAGGAGCGTCTGCCAGAATAAATCGTCACTCCGAATATTCAGAAAAGCAGAAGCGGACAGAAATCTCCCCCGAGTGGCGGGATTGATGAGAGGGAGGGAAAATAATCATGAAAAATCTGTTCAAAACCCGAAAAAAGGCCGGGGTCATCGCGCCCGCCGGGCTGAAATCTTTTACTAATCTTTCCTGCGAAAAAGTATCGTTCGGCGGCGGCACGGTGGATTATGACGAAAGCGCCGCATCCTTGCAGCAGGAGCTGTTTGACGGCAGCATCCGGGTCGGGCTGGTCGGTATCTACGGCGGGGACGGGTGCGCTATCGTATTCTCCGACCGTGCGGGAAACGAAATCTTCCGGGAGACGGTATTTCTGCGAAGCGGCTTTTGTGATGTGTTCCCCTCCAAAATGGAGATTGCAGACGACGCCGGTCTGTTTACCTTAAAAATACGCAACATGGCAGAGCTTTGGGTCACCGTCTATCGGGCGGAATGGGCGTATCCGAAGAACACACCCGGCCATTCCGGATAAAGCGGGATGAAACCAACGGCTACTTTTACAAAATCGGAAAAAAGGGGTGAGCATAAAAATGAGCAACAGCCCGAAAAGATACCGTCCATCTGAGGTATGGAGCATATTGGTTGACACCGTCGATAATCAGCCCGCTTTGCAAAGAGCTCTCGAGGACGGCGGCACCCTGAAACGGGCGTTTGAGGAAAGCATTTCCGGCGCGGAAATGGAAGGCGAGACGGTGCTGGAGGACCTGATTGACCTGATTGCCGGCTTCATCAGATCCTATCCGGCGTCTCCGCACATCCGTCAGAAATTATGGGATTGCTGCGACAGCTGGATAAAAGAAATATCCGGCGCACTTCACTGTGAGTATGACGAAAATGCTTTCGAGAACGAATGCCCGAAACCCGTGACCAATGATACGGGGATAGAACTGATCAAAGCACTGCATGACGCGCAGGGCAAAACAAAGGAAGAGTTGTCCGGCGAAATCGGTGTGGGGGAAAAGACCGTTCAGACGGATTTAAGAGCCCTTTGCCCGGAGCTGTCGCGGGATGGCTCGCAGCCGGCCCCACCGATCCGGATAGGCGGTCAGCTGGTCCGGGTTCAGGTGAAGGAAGCCCATCAAAGCGGTAAAAAAACCTACGCAACGCCGAACAGGCTGCACCCCATCGTACTGCAGCTGAACACCATGCAGCTGGGGACATTGCTGCAGGCGCTGCAAGAGAAAAACGATGCCCAAAACAGCATTGTGTGTAAGGACCTGGCGACCGATATCTGGCTGCAGCTTTCCGATTGCGGCAAGGAGCGGATATTTGAAATATTCGGCGCGCATGACCCGGATATGATGGCTTTTCTTCAGGATACCGAAGAAGAGGCAGAGGAAATTCACGAGCAGTACAGCCCGTTTATCATGGAATCGGAAATGGTAAGCGACCTTTCCTGCGAAGAGCAGCTGTTGTGCGCCTACAAGGGCGACAGCAGATGCAGCCTTACGGTTAAGATAAACGGTCAAAGAACGGTACTGCAAAATGTTCGCATTGCGGATGGGTGCAACGGCGGCCAAAGCTGGGTCGCCTACCCGGACGGAGAAACCCCGGACAGTGCAAACGCCGTTCGTTTTGCTGCGCAGGATGTGTGCGGTTTTCTGACCTTCTAAAAAATGAGGAAAAAACGATGAAAGTGTATCAAAAGAATGCCCTGCGGCACCTGGTTTTTCCCGTCGGGGGCATCGGCACGGGCAGTATCGGCATAAGCGGAAACGGACGGCTTGTGGACCCCGAAATCAATAATCACCCCTACCGCGGTCATGATTGCCATTTTTCAAACTTTGCCATCAAGGCAATCCGAAATGACGGGCGCGTGGACAGCCGTTTGTTGAACGGCGAATATGACGGAGATGTTTTGGGCGATACACGGGATATGTTTGACTATGGCGGGCCGAAGCTTTCCGGTTTCAGACATTTTCGTGACGCCGTATGCACACAGCAGTTCCCCTTGGGAAAAATTGACCTGCATGACGAGACATTCCCCGCAAAGGTCAGCCTGTCTTTTTTCAATCCGTTCATTCCGTCAAATGATCGGGATAGCAGCATTCCGGCAGCCTTTTTTGATATTGCCGTCACCAATACCTCGGATGAAGAGATGAGCTTTGTCTTGTTGGAATCCTTCAGTAATCTTCTGGAGGGATTTCGTACGGGGAATACCTATGAGGAAATCGGAAACTGTAAGCTGCTTACTATGCATTCCGTGGATGAAAAAGATAAGAAGGCCTATGGGGAGCTTGCCATTGCCACCGACAGCGACAACACCCATCATCAGAATTATTGGTACCGCGGAAGCAATTTTGATACGCTTAATATGTTTATCCGGGATCTGGAAAGCAAGGGAGAGGTGAAAGAGCGGGAATACCCGTTTCTTCCTGACCCGGAAGAGGCCGGACCGCCGGATACCGCAACCTTGACCGCCGGCTTTACCCTGAAACCGGGTGAAACACAAAACCGCCGCTTTTTGATTTGCTGGCGCATACCCAAGACCGTACTGAAAATTTTTGACGGTGACGAGCCCTCTTTGTATGAGCCGTATTATGCGCAGGTTTTCGGCAGCGCAAAGGATATTGTTCGCTATTGCTTTGAAAACTGGAATCGGCTGTATCACCAGACCAAGTTATTTGCCGATGCATTACACGGCAGTGATCTTCCGGAGGACATTTTGGACGCCGTAACGGCCAATCTTTCCACACTGAAATCCACCACCTGCCTGCGCATTCGGGACGGAAGCTTTTGGGCGTTTGAGGGTATTTTTAGGGAGGTCGGTTCCTGTGCGGGTATGTGCAATCATGTTTGGAATTATGCCTATGCCTTGCCGTTCCTGTTTCCCAAACTGGCAAAGGGAATAAGCAATAATCGGTTTCGGCACGCCATGAAAGAAAACGGCATGATGTTCCACCGTATGCGGCTGGAGCCTGCGCAGACAAAGTCCCTGACGTGGCAGGTCGTTTGTTTCGACGGGCAAATGGGAGATATTCTTGCAGCCTATCGGGAATGGAAAATATCCGGTGACGGTGCGTGGTTATTCAGTATTTGGGAGAATATCAAAAAATGTATATCCTACGCGTGGTCAGAGGATAATGTAAACCGGTGGGACCCCGAAAAATCCGGTGTGATTTCGGGACAGCAGTTCCACACCTTGGACATGTTTTTATTCGGTGTAAATGCCTGGCTGACAGGACTGTATCACGCAGCACTGGAGGCCTGTGCCGAAATGGCCGAATTTGCAAAAGACCATACTTTTGCAAAGCTGTGCCTTGATATTGCGGAACGGGGAAAAGAAAAGCTTAAGCAAACCTTTAACGGGGAGTACTTTGTGCAGCAATTTGACCGCAAAAACAAGGCCTTTTTGGAGCCGTTCTCAGCGGTACACGACCGTCCGCTGTACGACGGGGAAATGGGCGAAATCAGTTATCAGTTGGGCGATGCCTGCGGAATTGACCAGGTTTTGGCGGATTATCATACCGCGCTTTGCGGCCTTGCCCCTGTTTTTGACCCCCATCAACGAAAAAAAGCACTGGAAAGTATTTACCGCTTTAATTTTCTCAGCATGGAGGATATGCACAATCCCTGCCGGGTGTTTGCATTGAATCGGGAAAAGGGTGTGCGGATGTTCGCCTGGCCCGGAAATGCCGAAAAACCGCAGATTCCGATTTTGTATGCAGACGAAACCATGACCGGCTTTGAGTATGCCGTCGCCGACAATATGCTTGGGGTCGGCATGGAAGCCGAAGCCCTTGAGATTGTGGCTGCTGTCCGTGCACGCTATGACGGAAGCCGGCGAAACCCGTTAAGTGAGCTGGAGTGCGGCAGTTCCTATGCACGTGCGATGGCTTCCTATTCGTTCCTTCTTACCTACAGCGGCTTTGTGTATGACCTGTCTGAAAAGAAACTCGGTTTCAAACCGCTCCGGAACGGTTGTTTCTTCTGGTCGATAGACGGCGCCTGGGGAAAGGTCAGCTGCGAAGACAAACAGGTTGCGTTTACCGTTTTGTACGGTGAGGTATGTCTGAAACAGTTCGTTCTCTATCTTGAAAAAGTCAAAGAGGTTTATTTGAACGGTAAACCCTGCGATTTTGTGCAATGCGGCGATACCGTCACCTTAACTGCCACCCTCAAGGCGAACGGTGAGATACTCTTTAAAGAACAGTTCTAAGTTATAACTTTTATCTGACCGATAACCGGAAAAACCGGGTCACGAAAGCCCGGTTTAAGGACTTTCGCAGATAAGAAGCCATCGGTTTATCATCAGCCGGGATTGGAAGCAACCCTTCCAATCCCGGCTTTTTCTTTTGCGGTATAATAGGACCATGCTGAAACGGACAGCGAAAATAAAACAACAAAACGATTTTGGAGGAACCATACAATGGAAATGAAAATGAATCGGAATACTGCAAACAACAATCCTTTTGAAACGCTTTTTCAAACCGCCCTGCCGGAACAGGGTAACAAGCTGTGGGACGAGGGTGACCGTCTGACCCGTGCCGCAATGGATGCGGAATATGCAAAGCTTTCGGAGGATAAGCTGAAAGCCTTTGTCCAATCGGCTTTTGCCATTCAGGATGCGTATCATTTGGTCAACCCCTTGCCGGGCGAAAAGCTGCCCGGTGATGCCCTGGTCGGCATTGTGTACCAGCGTACCTACGCTGTCATCGCGGTTGCGGTTTATCTCAAAAACAAAATAGGCAATGAGGCAACGCAGTGGATGGACTGCAGCCTTCGCCCCATGATGGACAGCGCCTTTGCCGGCGGGATTGCAGGCCACGGCTTTGATGCGGGCGACAATATGCGGCGGGTGCTGTACATGCTGGGCAAGGCCGGCGCAGAGAAGTTCCTTGCGGCCAATCCCAACTACTCCAGAGTATTCACGGCGTGCCTGCGCAAGCTTATTTGTGAGATAGAACAGCATGTCAATGCGGATAAGCTTGATTTTGCACAAAGCAATTTGAACTGTCCCGCCCTTGGCAGATGCCCGACGCTGGGGGAGATACTGGCGGCGTGGTACGCAAAGACCCGCCCGGTCTTTGTCTACGGCACATTAAAAACGGGCGAAAGGGCAGCCACGTTGCTGAGCGGTGCGGTTTTTGCCGGCAGAGCCGTGATGCAGGATTGTCAATTGTATGACCTGGGCAACTACCCGGGCTTAAAAGTAAATACGGGCAGCGTCGCACCGGGCGAGCTTTATTATGCGGATGATGTCTGCGTAGCAAGGCTGGACCGGTACGAGGGCGAAGGCACCCTGTACACACGGCGCCGGATGCCCGTCACAACAGAGGGTAAAACGCTTGACGCCGAGGTTTATGTCTACAACGGCGCAGTAAGTGAAAAGCAGGCTGTCGAGGAGTGGACTACCGATGAGGATGCCCCTGTGTGGTATGCCTGCTACGGTTCCTCCTTGGACAGTCAGCGGTTTGGCTGCTACATTACAGGCGGAACCTGCGCCCAAAATGGCAAAACATACAGCGGTTGTCGCAATACCGGATATTGGAGCGATAGCCGTATCATCACCCACAAGGGCAGAATGTATTTCGCGAACAGCAGTGCAAGCTGGTCGGGCAAGGGGGTCGCATTTTATTCACCCGACGGTGAGGATAAAGTCATTATGCGTATGTATAAAATAACCCGCGGCCAGCTGGCGGACATTCAAAAGCAGGAGGGCTGCTCTGACAACTGGTACGGCAACCGCCTGTTTTTGGGTGTGGCGGATAACGGCGTGCCGATTTTCACCTTGACCTCCAAGACCGTCCGCCCGCAGAACGAACCGGGTGAAGCTTACTTGAACTTGCTGAAAAAGGCACTGAGGGAGGAGTGCCGCATGCGAAAAAATGAGGTTGAAAAGTATATCGCCCAGTGTCTGAAGGCCTTGTAAAACGGGCGGGCACGACAGGGAAACCATTTTGAAACAATTTACAAAAAATGAAAGGTTGGATATGAAAATGGAAATCAATGCAGTATGGAGAACATTTGAAATGGACGACCCCGAAAATGTTTGGTATATGGTTTTTACCGATGAGGGTAAAGAAGATTACCACTACACCGCACCGGCGGATGTCATGGCGTTTATCAGCCATGCCGAAGCGGTACCGTTTTTGCCGAATGTCATCATTTACAAAAAGCCATAATCCCACCGGGGTCGGTGATTGCCGACCCTGTTTTTTATGAGAACAAATGCAAGCGCCAAATAACTCTGTGCACTGAGAAGAGTAAGAGGAGACCGCAGCCAAACAGTCTCCTCAAATACTAATGTGGGGAAATAGGTTCAACTGCTTTAAGCAGCCCTATGAGATATTCTTCAATATTCAACCCGTTCTGTTTTGCGCTGACAACAAGCGAATAAAGCATTGCGCTTGCCGCAGCGCCTTTTGGGGAATCTGAGAACAACCGGCTCCTGCTCAGTCTTGGACAGCATCTGACAGGAGGCTTCACTCTCTGCGGTGGCGCCGGTCTTGCTCCCTTTCGGCAGCGCCTGCACCGCCTCGTTAAACTTCCGTCTGGCATGAGCCCGACATCTGAGATGCTTTATCTCTGTCAGCGCACGGTAGCCGCTGTATCCGTCGGTTTGCAGATACCACAGAAATCCGTCTAAAAATTCTTTCGAATTCCGCCCACCCCGACTGGGTCGGTATTCATACAGCACCATCTGCTGTGCTTCCTTCCGGCCTGTTCGGTATGGCCACATATAGCTCTTGTCCGTTGCTTTCCGACCTTCCGCATGCAGCTCCTGAGGCTCTGTTTCGTCCGCATGAAGAACAGAAACGAGTAAATGAAAAATGAATGGAATGATGAAGCCCACAGGGTAGAGCGATGAATGAGAATCCGCTTTTTACCTTGTGGGCTTTTTACGTTTTTAGAATCAATTAACCTTCACTCTTATGAAAAGCAATTCAGATATTCCAGTTCTGCAGCGATATTTCCGGGATACCGGGAATATTGACATTATCAAGTGCAATCGGAAGATGCTTGGAACTTAACTGCAACTGGGCTTTTTTTCGGTTTAACAGTGTAATTTCACAGCAGTTAGGCGTAATGGTATTTCCGCAAAAACAAACATTTACGCAATTGTTGCCGTGAATATGTATCATATAAAACGCTTCCGAAAGTTTTTTCAGTACGCGAAGAATACGTTTTGACTGCTGCATATCAGTTAAATCGTGAATTTCCATGACAATCTGATCAAATTGCTCTAATACGTGGATATCAACCGCATCAAGCGATGCCCACTCAGCCCCTTCCACATCCATTTTCAAGAGCATACCGGAGAGGTTTTTGTGGGAATTGTCGGAAAGCATCGTGTCAAGCCGTCGAAAATCCGCTGTATCGGTTTCTCCGATTCCCTGCTTTTTCCAATGAAATTGTGGAAGAATCTTGGGGAGCGCATCAATGGTGTGATCATACTGGAACACTTCATATCCGCGCTTCGCCATGTCTTCATCCCATGAAACATCCTTATCGATTCCGATGGAATAGGCAATTTTTGTTATAGACAAATTGCTATCCATGATATACCCGCCGTCAAATTCATTCCCGACACGAATCATATTTGATTCCGGATAATCGTATAAAGGCATTGCACGGCGATACGCAAGGTAGGTACGGTATGAGCTTTGTTGGGTGAAATCTACTTGGTTTACAACGGCATTGATATTTTGCACGCATTCCCACATATGGCAGGTTAGGGTTTCATTAAGTTGTATGCGATATCTTAAGTCTCGGATAGGATAACCATTCTTAAGTTTTTTAAATGCCATACAGAAAAAATTTACTATTCTCATAATAATGTCAAACACTCGCTTTCGATTATTTGTCAAAGATTGGTCAGTGGAAAAGTTTGTGGAGTAAAAGATAAATTACAGGCCGCGGCCGTATAATGGTGTAA
>DCHC01000033.1:0-145 GCA_002314755.1 Faecalibacterium sp. UBA1762
AGAAGCGGAAAGGTTTGTAGACTGTATTCAGTTTTGAAGGTATTCGCAAAAGAAAGCCTTCACAAAAGAAAGAGCGGGACGGCGAAATGCTGCGAACGCATAGCCGGTGCCGATAACGACGAGGATCCACCTGTTCCCATGCCGA
>DCHC01000033.1:305-11299 GCA_002314755.1 Faecalibacterium sp. UBA1762
AGTCCCTGGAAGTGCACCAAAAAAGGGGATGTAAAATAAGTCCCACACAGAAGGACTGAGTCTGTCGCAAAGCAGGCTCAGTTTTTTTGCATAAAGAAGAAAAAAGATAAGGTCACGGCCGTGACAACCGTGACCTTTGGCGGTATAGTTTAACCACCATGAAAATCTTTAGCACCGAGGTGTATTATACACCATACCAGTTGAAATTACCACTGGTATTTTTTATTGATTATTGACGCAGACGATTCGGCCTGCACATTCAGCAAAGTAATGGATCACATTGACATGAGTAAATATTTTGCAGGGAAAGGCTGCAGAATGGGTCGTCCGAAATGTGATGCCGTGAAAATGCTGAAAATCATCCTGTTCGCATTTGTGAAAGGCGGCTATGCCTCACAGCGGGAACTGGA
The DNA here is from genome assembly GCA_002314755.1 of Faecalibacterium sp. UBA1762. Classification (GTDB taxonomy): domain Bacteria; phylum Bacillota; class Clostridia; order Oscillospirales; family Ruminococcaceae; genus UBA1762. The sequence continues at coordinate 716 of DCHC01000033.1, forward strand.
AAAACGCTGCAAAACAGACATCCGCTATATGTGGCTGCTTAATGAAATGAAGGCGCCGAGTTTCGTGACCTTCAACAACTTCATCAACAATGAACTGAAGGATAGCACAGAAAACATTTTTCAGGAAATCAATGGTTATATCTCTGCAAAAGGGAACGTAGATACAACCTATGTATATATTGACGGGACCAAAATAGAAGCGAATGCAAATCGGTACACCTGGGTTTGGAAGAAATCCTGCCTGAAAAACCGAAGCAAGGTTTATGAGAGGCTGACCGCTCTGATTCAAAAATCAATGATGAAATTCTATTTAATCACAGGGTCAAGTTTGAAGCCCGTGATGAATATGCGATAGAATACTTGGAACTGTTGCTTTCAAGATTTTGCGAGCTGACCGGTGTGAATAGGGATACCCTTGTATCCGGCAGCGGTTACCATAAAACCATCGAACAAAAATGTCGGAAAGCGAAATGCCTGCGGCGCAGTTTGTGCTGCAGGGGTTGACAGACGGGCAATACAGCTTTGAAAATACCGAGACAGATGAAACCATCTTGTACGATTCACAACAATTGCAGACAGAGGGATTTCGCATTTGTTTGCCTTAAAAACGAAGTAGCTGCGTATGGATTTACCGCAAACAATAAAAACGCGGCACCGGGTTGTGATCCGGTGCCGTATTCCTTATAAATCGGCTTTGCAAAAGTCATCAAAGCAGGAATAAACTTTGATATATCCACCGTTTTGTGCAATAAATGTGATAAAACTTGTTTCAATCTGATGCACTTTCTCGGAAAAGCCGGTTAAATTCCAAAAGGAGTAGGCGCTTAACACATCGTAATCAGGACCGCCAAGTAAGGCGGCTTCGTCCAGATCCCACTGCAATGAGATTGCGGACAAAAATGCAAGAGGTGCATTGTGACCGGCACAGCTTACGTAAATCTTTAAAAAGGTGGAGCAAATTTCTTCATACAAACAGGAAAGTGCGGAAATATCGCGGCAGACGGATGCTACGGGCTGTGTTTTGATTTTTGTCACAGAGGGTTCATCAGAATTCTGCAGATATTGTTTGACAAAGTCAAGCATTTGCAGCGCATTTGTTTTGACAGTGGCGCATTTCTGGGCTTGCATAATCCCCAAATAGGCGGTTAGAATCGCAGGCGGAAGATCCGGGAAATGAGCCCGCAAATCCTCGTACTGCTTTTTTAAACCGTAATGATAGTAGTTCCCGTTTGCCAGGGCGACGGCATCCGCAAGGGAAAGAAGAATCTGTCCGCCAAGCAAGCGACAGGTTTTCATATTATCGGCATCCTCTAATTGCAGGGCAAGCTGCTGCGCATTGTTTATCCGTTTTTTTGCGGCACACGCAGAAAAAGCATTATCTTTCAAATGTACGGCAAGTCTATGCCGTAGTTCGAGAAAATGGGAACGATCCGATTCACTTGCAGTGTATAAGATTTCGCTATCACCGAGTATCGGTAAAAGAAAATCGTTCAAATCGGCAATTTGCTCCAACCGTTGCCAGCTGATAGGAAAAATGTCGTAACCGACCCCAGCAAGGATAAAATCCGCTGCGAAGGAACGCCCCTTTTCAGTTTTGGGGATAAAGCAGCAATCCAGATCGGATTTTTCGTGAGCGGTTCCGTTGATGACAGAGCCGTATGTTAATACAAGGGCAATATCGTCAGCAAATTGATTTTCGGCACGATGAGTAATCCACTGCGCTAATTTGGTGTTAATTTCATTTCTGGTTTCCATGCTTACCTCAAAAAAGGGAAAAGTGGGATTATTGATTTCGGGAAAGCCCATAGACAGACCGAACGGTTCCGTCGATATCGGTGTAATCCTCCATAAACCGGCAACCGTAGCTGCGAGCCGTAGCGGCGGAGGCGATATTATCCTTTTCCATGTAGGAATAGATACGTTCAAAATCGGTATGGGAAAATGCCCATTTTTTTACGGCGTTTGCAGCCTCTTTGGCATAACCTTGTCGCTGGCAGTCTTTACGGATATGATAGCCGATTTCGGGACAGAGAGTACCGTTTATCGTCTGCAGGGTCAATCCGCAGTCGCCGATCATCTCACCGGTTGTGTTTTTACACACTGCCCACAGGCCAAAACCGCAGGTGCGATATCTTTGCAGATTTTTTTCAATCCATCCGTGAACACGAGCCTCGTCAAAGGTATACGGGTAGTGCTGCATAATATCGGAATCTGCCAACACGGCATACAGTGGCTCAAAATCATTTTTTGTAAAGGGCCGAAGATAGAGCCGTTCCGTCTGTATGACCTTGGACGGCATACAGTGACGGTACAGACGGCTAAAGGTATCTTCTCCCGTATTCTGTACCATCGTGTAAAACTCCCATCCGTACCGTTCGTAAAAGTGCTCATGGTCGGTCAAAAGATAAAGAGTATCTATACCATGTGCCTGCATGTCATTACAGACTGTGTTCAGTATGCGCCCTGCAATGCCCTGACAGCGATAAGCCGGTTCGGTATATACAGCACAGATGTTAGGGGTAAGATCAGGACGACTATGAAAATCGTTTTCAATCACTCCCATGCCGCCGATAATTTTATCCTCAGAAAGACAAAGATACCAGGTGGGAACAGTAGAAGATTGCTGTAGCGACTGCTGCATATTTTCCAAGTAGACCTCTTTGGTTATGCTCCATTTGTCGGCAAACCACGCGGCGGCAGTCTGTAGCATTTCCGGTATTTGATTCAGTTTTACAATTTGGTAATCCATAGTAAGCATAATTGTGTTCCTTTGGAAGAAAATATTGGATTATCCTTAATTTTACCTGTTAATCAGAAAAAAAGCAAATGTTTATCTTCATCGTTAGAATACGAATAACTTTTACGTGATTTGAATGTACAGTCAAAAGAAAGGTGCCGCTCCCGAAAAGGGAACGGCACCCAGGCTTAGCCTAAGGGCTCAGCTCAATACAGTCGGTTTAAGGGGATAAGGCCGACTGATCACTCGACATAAGCGTACTGGAAGAACCAGTAGCCGTAGGGGCTATGCCATACACCCTTTAGGGATGCGCTCTGCAGCCAGAAGTCGGTGTAGTATGCAACAGGAATGCAGGCATAGTCGTTCATCATAATCTGCTCAGCCTCGTGCAGAGCCTCGAAGTGAGTTGCGCTATCAGCAACCTTGGACTTCTCAAAAGCAGCGTCAAAGGCGGGGTTGTTGTATTTGCCGTCATTGTTGCCGTTGGTAGAGAAGAACAACTCCAGCATGTTGGAAGCATCGTTATAGTCCATAACCCAGCCGTTACGAGCCATCTCGTAATCACCGGCACGGCGTTGGGGAGTGAAGGATGCCCATTCAACCTTGTCGATGTTCATGGTAATGCCTAGCTCCTCGGCGTAAACGCTTTGCAGATACTCAGCAACAGCCAGATGATAACCGGCATCGTTGGTGGAGTAGGTGATGGTGGGGAAGCCTTCACCGTTGGGATAACCGGCATCGGCCAGAGCCTGCTTAGCAGCGGCCAGGTTTGCCTCGTAATCCTCGGAAATATAGGTCTTGCCGCCATTTGCTGCGATAGCGTTGTCCATGAAGTAGCCGGTAGAATCGGTTACACCAGTGCCCATGAAGTTATAAGCAGGCATGTAGGTGCCCTGCATGATAACATTAGCAACATAGTCACGGTCGATAGCCAGGTTCAGAGCCTTACGGACATTGACGTCGTTAAAGGGCTCGATAGAGGTGTTCATGTTCAGGTAGTAGGTGCCCAAAATAGCTTCAACATGGAAATCACCGCCGTCCTCAGCCTTGGTTAGGCTAGGAATTTCCTCGGTGGGAACATCCTTGATCAGCTGAGCAGTACCGCTGTTATATGCGGCGTAGGAAGCGCTGGAATCCTCTAACAGCAGGAAGGTAATCTCGTCGGTGACGATACGCTTGGAATCCCAACCGCCGGCATAGTTCTCGTTCTTAGAAACGACAATGCGCTCGCCGGGAACCCACTCAGTAATCTTGAAGGGGCCGTTGCAGATGTAGGTCTCGGGGGTGGTAGCCCAAGCATCGCCATTGGCTTCCACTGTGGCCTGCTGAACGGGGCTCAGAGTACCGAAAGCAACCAGCTTGTCAAAGTAAGAGCAGGGGTATGCCAGCTGAACAGTCAGGGTCTTGCCGTCATCACTTGCTTTGACCTGCAGGGCATCCAGATCACCGGCAGCAGCCTCAGCATAACCTTCAACCATGCCCATGACAGTTTCGCCATAGGGGGCGGCAACTGTGGGATCGCAGACGCGCTTGAAGGAATACTCAAAGTCTTTTGCGTTCAACTCGCTGCCGTCAGACCATTTCAGACCGTCGCGCATGGTGAAGGTCCAGGTCAGGCCGTCATCACTGACGGTGTAGCTCTCAGCCTGGCCGGGCTGAACTTCCAGGTTTTCATCGATGATCAGCAGAGTCTCATCCAGGGTGACCAGCATATTGCCACCGTCAACGGAGCTGTTCAGTGCAGGATCCAGAGTTTCGGGGTTGGGTCCGATCTGAACAGTCAGACCGCCCTTGCTTTTGGCGCCGCAGGCTGTGAAGCTGAGAACCAGGCACAGCGTAAGCACCACTGCCAGAATTTTTTTCATAGTGTTCTCCTCCTTGTTTTTCTACAGGTATATGTGTAACTGTTTTGGATGAGCGGTTTGCGGCTCCCCTTTGCCGCATCCACGTCTCAAAATACAGTTACGGTTTATCTCTCAGACAGATACCGGCGCGAAAAGCAACATAGCCGATATTTACCCGAATAAGATACCAGAGTTATTTTACCCGATCCAGGTGATGGCAGGCCGCCCAGTGACCGGGGCTGACCTCCTTCAGTTCGGGCTTTTCACATGCGCAGCACTCGTCAGCGTAGGGACAACGGGTGCGGAAACGGCAGCCGCTTGGCGGGTTCAGAGGACTGGGAACATCACCGCTTAGCGGAATACGGGTAGTGCTGCGCGCTTTGATGGGATCTGCTAAGGGAATAGCAGAGATCAGACTACGGGTATAAGGATGGACGCTGTGCTTGATCAGCTCATAGCTGTTAGCCAATTCTACCAGGTTGCCCAGGTACATAACGCCGATGCGATTGGAGATGTGACGCACAACGCTCAGGTCGTGGGCGATAAACAGATAGGTCAGCTCCCGCTCCTTTTGCAGGTCTTCAAACATATTGACAACCTGCGCCTGAATGGATACATCCAATGCAGAAACAGGTTCATCGCATACGATAAATTCCGGGTTAACAGCCAAAGCACGGGCAATGCCCACGCGCTGACGCTGACCGCCGGAAAATTCGTGGGGATAGCGGTTGGCGTGTTCGCTATTCAGACCAACCTGCTCCAGCAGGCTGATAATCCGGTCGTGGCGGTCGGCACTGTTTGCGGCAAGCTTGTGGATATCGATGGATTCCCCTACAATATCGCCAATGGTCATACGGGGATCTAAACTTGCATACGGGTCCTGAAAAACCATCTGCATTTTGCGACGGTAGGGTAGCATATCCACTGCTACCTTTTTGCTGTACTCACCGTTTTCACCGGGATGGGTACCACTGTCAAAAATGACATTGCCGTCGTAAATAATGCGACCGTCGGTGGGCTCATACAGACGAAGGAGCGTGCGTCCCACGGTGGTTTTACCGCAACCGGACTCGCCAACAAGGCCCAGGGTCTCCCCCTTGCGGATAAAGAAAGAGACATCGTCCACCGCCTGGATTTTCTTTTTGCGGGAACTGCCGCCATGGGGAGCAAAGTACTGTTGCAGGTGATCGACCTGAACCAATCTTTTTTCATTGCTCATTGTTGCCACCTGCCTTTTCAAATTCTTTTTTCTGCAGCAGCCAACAGTGGCTGTAATGGGTGTCACTCAGCTCTGTTTTGGGCGGCATCTGATTCAGACAAATTTTCATACAGTTTCGGCAGCGTGGGGCAAACGGACAACCCGCAGGGGGGTTCAGCAGATCAACCGGCTGGCCCTCGATGGGGATCAATCGCTCATTTTCTTCCACATCCAGCCGAGGGATAGAACGGATCAGCCCTTTGGTGTACTCGTGGCCGGATTGATAGAAGATTTCGTCCGTGGCGCCGTATTCGACAATGTGACCGGCGTACATAACGGCTATTTTCTCACACATGCTGGCGACCACACCCAGGTCATGGGTAATCATAATAATACTCATACCCAGCTTACGGCGCAGTTCCTGCATCAGATCCAGAATTTGTGCCTGAATGGTGACATCCAATGCCGTAGTGGGTTCATCGGCAATCAGCAGCTTTGGTTCGCAGGCAAGGGCCATGGCGATCATCACGCGCTGACGCATACCGCCGGAAAGCTCGTGGGGATATTGCTTTAAACGCCTGGCGGGCTCATTAATGCCGACCAGCTCAATCAACTCCAATGCGCGGGCTTGAATCTGCTCCTTGGTTTTATCGGTGTGAAGCTTGATAACCTCTTCTATTTGGTTACCAATGGTATAAACGGGATTCAAACTGGTCATAGGATCCTGGAAAATGATAGAAACCTCATTTCCGCGCATCTTTTGAAAATCCTTTTCGGTCATCTCATCCACCTGGTGACCATTAAACCAGATTTTCCCGCTGACCAGCTTACCGGGGTAGGCGGTTAAACCCATAATGGAGTAGGCAGTGACACTTTTACCGGAACCGGATTCACCTACAATACCAAGTACCTCGCCCTCTTTCAGTTCAAAGGAAACGCCGTTTAAAGCTTTGACCTCGCCGACAGGGGTAAAGAAGGAAAGATGTTCATCTTCAATTTTCAGTAATGTTTCAGCCATGATGCGTTCCTCCTTAATTTTTCAGCTTAGGGTCAAAGGCATCCCGCAGGCCGTCACCAAACAGGTTAAATGCCAGAATGACCACACTGATAATAATTGCGGGCAGGAACAGCAGATGGGGGAAGGTGTTCATTCCCTTGACAGCATCGGTGGCCAGGGAACCGAGGGAAGGCATCGGGGCTGCAACACCAAGGCCCAAAAAACTCAGATAGCTTTCGGTGAAGATGGCGGAGGGAATCTGCAGGGTGGTGGTGACAATCAGGGTACCGATACAGTTGGTCAACAGATGCTTTTTGATGATTCGGTTTTTGCTTGCACCCATGGAACGGGCAGCGGTGACATACTCTGATTCCTTCAAGATAAGTACCTGTGAGCGGGTGATACGCGCCATGCCGACCCAATAAAGCAGACAGAAGACGATAAAGATTGCGATCAGGTTTGGCCCAATGGTTTGCATCCACATAAAGCCTTTTTGGGTTGAAAGCTCCTTCAGCGGATCGCGGATAATCATGGATAGCAAAATGATCAGCAGAATATCTGGAATGGTATAGATAATATCGGTAATGCGCATCATGATATTATCTACCCAGCCACCGGAAAATCCGGCAACCGCTCCGTAGGTTGCGCCGATCAAAAGCACCAGAGCGGCGCAGATCAAACCGACCGAAAGACTGATACGGGTGCCCATCATCAAACGGACCGCGAAGTCGCGGCCCAGCTTATCGGTACCGCAGATGTGGGGAAAAACCTTTTCTCCGGCATCTATGCGTGCCTGCTCTGTTTCACTGTAGGCAAAGGGTGCCAGGTTCTCACTGTATTTGATCTGCTGTTCGTAGCCGTATGGCCAGAAGTTCGGGACGATATATGCAAATATCATAATCAACACAATGAAAAGCAGACTGACCATTGCAATTTTATTTTTGCGTAATCTGCGCAAACCGTCTTTCCAGAAGTTAACAGATTCGCGCATGATATTCAGGTTTTCCTTTTCCTCCTGAGAAGCAGGAGCAAAATCCTCAGCTTTCAGCTGAAGGCTTAAGGGATTCTTTTTCATATCCATCGCTATTCTACCCCCTTATTTTAAATGTACGCGGGGATCGATAACCTGGTACAGAATATCGACCACAACATTTGCCAAAATGACCAAAGAGGCAAGAATGATGGTGGTGCCCATGATCATGGTGTAGTCCCGGTTGGTAATGCAAGAGACAAATTCACGGCCAAGGCCGGGAATCGTGAAGATTTTTTCAACAACAAACGAACCAGTCATCAGATAGGCAAGCATCGGACCGACATAGGTCAGTACCGGTAGGATGGCGTTGCGCAAGGCGTGCTTGAACAAAATCATAAAATTGGAAACACCCTTGGATTTTGCGGTGCGAATATAGTCCTGCCCCATAACATCCAGCAGGCTGGAACGCATTAAACGGGTGATATATGCGGTGGGATAAATTGCCAGCGCGGTGACCGGCATAATATAAGAGCTGAAGTCGGACAGGCCAATGGTGGGTAGAATATTCAGCTTTACGCCAAACCCATACAGCAGCAACACACTGGTGATAAAGCTGGGGATGGCGATGCCGCAGGTACCCAGTACAATGATGGTATTATCCACTGCTTTGCCGCGGTTATAGGCACTGACACAGCCCAGGGGTATACCGACCAACAGTGCAACAGCGACAGAAATACCAGCCAGTCTGGCAGAGACAGGAAATTTGGAAAAGATGATATCCGATACTGTACGGCCGCGCTGCTTTAAGCTTAGCCCCATATCGCCCTTGATAAAATCAGTAATATAGGTGATGTACTGTTGCCCCAGGGGTTTGTCCAACCCGTATTTTGCAGCGAGCGCTGCCTGTGCCTCCGCACTGATGGATTTTTCGGCGACAAACGGACCGCCGGGGACCAAATTCATCAGGAAGAAGGTCAGTGTCGCCACGATCCAGATGCTGAGCAGACCCAGCAAAATTCTTTTGACGATATACTTTGCCATTTTTTTCTCCTTATAATTTTTAAAAGGATCATTTAAGAACCTTTCATTTTGCAAGAATACGAGAAACAAACCACTGCATAGCGCCTATATGCCGACAGGCATATAGGTAACCCATTCTAATATAGCTATAGATATACCATATTTCAGGAATATTTTCAAATTATTTTTAAAAGAATATTTCTAAAGGAAAGAAAAGGGCAAAAAGCACTGCCACCCCAAGAGATGGCAGTGCGGCAATAATACGTTACGCTTCTTCCCATATGGAAACACCCGGTTACAGGGCAGCGCGCAGTTCGACAGCCTTATCGGCGTTTTCCCACGGGGTATCCAGGTCAATGCGACCCATGTGACCGTAGGCAGAGAGGGGCTGGTAGATGGGACGACGCAGCTTCAAACCGCTGATAATGCCGGCAGGGGAGAGATCGAAGCACTTGCGGACAGCGTTGGCAATTTTCTCGTCAGGTGCAAGACCGGTACCGAAAGTATCCACCAGCAGGCTGACGGGCTGGGCAACGCCGATTGCGTAAGCAAGCTGCACCTCGCACTGATGAGCCAGACCCGATGCAACGACATTGTTGGCAATGTAACGGGCAGCATAGGCGGCACTGCGGTCAACCTTGGTGGGGTCCTTGCCGGAGAAGGCGCCGCCGCCGTGACGTGCCCAACCGCCGTAGGTGTCCACGATTATTTTACGGCCGGTCAGACCAGTATCACCCTCCGGACCGCCGACTACAAAGCGGCCGGTGGGGTTGATAAACAGACGGGTGTTTTCATCCATCAACGCTGCCGGAATGACGGCACGGATCACCTCGCGCTCAATGTCGGCACGCAGCTGAGACATATCCACATCCGGGTTGTGTTGGGCACTGACGACCACGGTATCCACACGGACAGGACGGTTATCTTCATACTCTACGGTCACCTGAGTTTTGCCGTCGGGCCGCAGGTAATTTAAGGTGCCGTTTTTGCGGATCTCGGTCAGGCGGCGGGCCATACGGTGGGCCAAGGCGATAGGCATAGGCATCTGCTCTGGGGTTTCGTCGCAGGCGTAACCGAACATCATACCCTGGTCACCGGCACCACCGACAGTCTCATTAGTGCCGAGGGCGATATCGGGGCTTTGTGCGTCCAGCTTGACAATGACATTACAATTGTCGGCATCCAGACCGTAGGCTGTATCGGTATAGCCGATCTCACGGACGGTGTTACGGACGATCTTCTCAATGTCCACCTTAGCTGTGGTGGTAATTTCGCCCATGACCTGTACCAGGCCGGTGCAGGCAACGGTTTCACAGGCTACCCGCGCGGTGGGGTCCTGCGCCAGAATAGCGTCCAAAATGCCGTCGGATACAGCATCGCACAGTTTATCGGGATGTCCTTCGGTTACGGATTCACTGGTAAAAAACTTTTTCATTTCTTTGCTTCCTTTCTCTGTAAATCGTGTATATGGATGACTGTTTCTCCGCCACAGCTGCATATTGCTTTCAATGCAGGTTCATCGTGCTTTTCGTAAAAATCAGAAAAAAACAGCCCGGACCGACAGACGATCCGGGCAGTCCCAAGACTTATCTTTCGGCTTTTACCGCAGGATTTGGCACCTTACCTTTCGGCAGGTTGTCGGACTTCAAAGGGCCTGTTCCCTCCGTCACTCTGGATAAGCAATATTCTGTTTTGAGAGAAAAGGTCAATGACTAACCTTTATCATCGATTAAGCATACCACATATTGGCCTGAATGTCAATGAAAAAATACGAAACAGGCAGAAAACGAGTGTAGCGTTACAATAGATGTGAGA
>DCHC01000042.1 GCA_002314755.1 Faecalibacterium sp. UBA1762
TTGAATTTTTAGAGGTTACCTTATTAAAGTAGCGGTAAATGTATGCGTCGTTTACCCCGGTAGCTTCGCCGATCAGCCGGGTGCTGACCCCGGCTATGCCGTACCGGGCGGCCGTCTTTTTTACTGCCTGCAGCAGCGCCTGTTTCTTTTCGTCCAACTGAAACCTCTCGCATACAATCATAGTTTCTGTGATAAAGAAAAACCGAACCGCCGGTCGTTTTAGGCAGCTGCCTAACCAAATATCTAAAAAAAAGGGGGGCAAGCTGCTATGCCTCCCCCGCCGGTTTCTCTGTGTTTGGGAAACATGATAAAAAAGTCAGATATTGTCACACAGATTATATAATAAAACAGATATTATATCAATACTTTAACGATGACCGGTTCATACCAGGTTTTGCACAAAATACCCGATCTTTATGTTTTTTTGCCTAAAGAAAATACCAAGAATCCCTTAATAAGGGCGTTTTTTCTGCACGGCAGCAAGCATACGGCCTGCGCGGTTATCACAAAAATATCACATTTGTTTTTGCAAAAAACCTTGTTCCGGAATCACCGATCCGCCACTGCCTAAAAACCCAGCTCCTCATTGACCAAAATAACATGGATGCGGTCCTTTTGACGACAATAGCGGGTAATTAAAAACTGGCAGCAGATGGTATCCGGCGATTTACAGTCCATGCAGCTGCCGGTATGGCTACAGGGCGTATCCAGGCCAAACCGCTGGGCATTGACCGGGGCAGCCACATTGCGCGCCCTTTTCATGGCGGCGTCCACATCCTTGCAGATTTTGTTCATACCGGCAATGATAATGACCCTTTGGGGCCCTGCCGCAATGGCGGAAACCCGGTCGGCGGTGCCGTCAATATTCACCAGCACACCGTCCTCTGTCATAGCATTGGTGCCGGAAAGAAAAACATCGGCAAAATGGCCGTCCTTATCCGCCTGCCGGCGGTCGGCGTAGCTATCTCGGTCAATAAACCGGTAATTGCCGTTTTTCACCGCGTCCAGCAGACCGATCTCGCTAACGCTGACCGTACCGCCCTTGCCAACAGTGCTGCCCTGGGGGATCAGGCTTAGGGCAATTTGCAGCGCCTGGGTCTTATCCGCAGCGTAATAGCCCTGCATATTGCGGGAGCGCAGCCCCTTTATCACGGTTTGTGCCAACAGCTCGTTGCGCTTTCTGATTATCTCGTTCATATTCTGACCTCCGCGTTTTGGGTGGTGGTTTCGTGCAGCTTTATGCTAACCCATCCGGAAAAGAATGTCAATATCCGCCGGAGAAAATTCGGTTCTGTCCCATACGCCTTTACACAAAGAGAAGCCGCGGATATTCTTTTTCTTTTTACGGTTTTGTATTATAATAGAGTGCAGCAAAATGCTTACCCGTCTATGTTTACATATTGTATATTTTTGCGAGGAATTTACAAAAATGCGGAAAGCTGTTTTTCACCTGCCGGGTCTATTTGAATTCGCGGAGTTTTACCGGGTCTTTTTGCCTATCTACCGGGAGCACCCGGAGTTTTTTTACCCCTGGTGCGAGATCGGCTCGCTGTACGGGGCGCCGGCAGCATGCCTTTGGGGCGGCGGCAGACTGGGCGGCGGGGACACCCCACCCGACCGGGTACTGGCCATGCTGGAGGAATACCGCATCTCCGGACGGCTGACCTTCAGTAACAGCCTGCTTCGGCAGGAGCATCTGGCGGACAAAACCTGCAACGACCTGTGCGCACTGTTCAGCAGGGCGACCGGGGTAGACTGCGGGGTCATTGTCCATGCTGATTTGCTGACCGAATATCTGCGCCAAACCTACCCAAGGCTGTATCTTGTCTCCTCTACCACCAAGGTTCTGACTGACCGACAGGCACTTTTGCAGGAGCTTGCCCGCCCGGAATACCGGTATGTGGTACCGGATTTTCGCTGGAACAGGCGGTTTGACCTGCTTCAGGCCCTGCCGGAGGAACAAAAGCAAAAGGTAGAGCTTTTATGTAACGAGTGCTGCTATTTCGGCTGCCGGGACCGCAAAGCCTGCTATGAAAGCATCAGCCGGATGCAGTTAGGCGAAAGCGATACCCCCCACCAATGCACCGCGCCGAACGCATGTCAGGGGTACCTTTTTTCCGCCGCCATGCAAAACCCAGGCTTTGTCGGGGTACAGGATATCATCGAAACCTATCTGCCTATGGGCATCCGCCATTTCAAGATAGAGGGCCGCAACCTGGGCACCGCACTGGTACTGGAGCTTTTGCTGTACTATACGGTCAAGCCGGAATTTGCCCTGCGGGTAAGGGAGCTGACCTATCTGGACAGCATGCTGGACCTGTTCTGACAGAAAAGTATATGATTGGTATCGACAATCAGCTGGCTGACTGTTATAATGTGGTTTGGGAAAGCCGACACCATGCCGCAAATATTTTCATCCGGACAAAGGCACACGATAAGGGCTTATCCCAATTTTCGCAACAATTAAAATTCCGGAGGAGCTTTTCAGATGAGAAAACAGCAATTAATGGAAAACTGGCGCTTTTTTGCCGTGGATACCCCCGAGCTGACCCCGCCGGAGGGCATTTCCGCCCCGGTGCCCGGCGGCTGGCGCAGCCTGCCTGGGCTTCATAATTACCGGGGTTGGGGTCTGTATCGACTGACCTTTACCCCCCAGCTGCAAAAAGGAGAAACCCGGGTATTTCTGCATTTCGGCAGTGTGTACCGCCGTGCCGCAGTCAGTTTAAACGGTCAAAAGCTGGGCGAGCATAACGGCTTTCAGTCCCCCTTTTCGTTTGAGATCACCTCCGTTTTAAAAGCGGGAGAAAACACCGTAGAGGTACTGGTCAACGGCGTAAGACCGGAGGGTGAGCTGTTCGGCATAGCCAGCGTACCGGAGGGTGCGCCCTACCCACTGGAGGGCATTTCCCAGCCGGTGAGTCTGATTTTTGCCGATACCGTCTACGCCGGGGATCTGTACACCCCCATTGTTCTTGCCGAAAACAAGGCACTGCTGCAGACGACCCTGCAAAACGGCTTTGAAAACGCGGTGCATGCCGCAATAGGCTATACCCTAACCCTGCCCGGCAGACCGGAAAAGACGGTGTCGCTGCAATGTGAAACCGACCTTACCCCCGGCGAAAACAACTTTACCGCCACCCTGCCGCTGGATAAAATATTGCTTTGGAGCCCGGATGAGCCCAACCTGTACGATGTCAGCGTGCAGGTGACCACCGACGCCACCCGGGATACCTTTGCCTGCAAGACAGGCTTTAAAAGCTTTGCCGTACAGGGCAAAGATTTTATGCTGAACGGTCAGCCGATTTATCTTTTAGGCTTTGGCGACGACTGGGTCTACCCGGAAAAAGGCCCCAGTGCCGTCGATCCGGACTTTTATGAATACAGCGTCCGACGCGCCAAAGAGTACGGCTTTCTTTTTGCCCGGCATCACAGCAACTACCCCTTTGAGGCCGCGCTGCAGACCTACGATAAGCTGGGACTGCTCATTCAGCCGGAGCTTGCCCTTGCCAATGTCAGCCGGGAGCTGCTCACCCCCGAAAATTCCGAGATCTTTTTGTCCCAGTGGCGAGAGCTGATCACCGCCTACCGCCACCACCCCTGCATTGCGGCCTGGTGCGGCGGCAACGAGATGGAATGGGGCTATCCCTTTCAGCAGGAAATATACGATACGGCAAAACAGATGGACCCTTACCGCCCGGTCATCAGCACCGACGGCAACTTTATGGCCTGCGATGTCAACGACACCCAGGATTATGCAAGCATCGTCCCCGGGGAATACACCGATTATCTGCCCTACCGGGAGCTGAGCAACATGTTCACCCGGGATGAATGCCATAAGCCCCAGATCATTCACGAGATGGGCAACTACACCACGGTATTTGATATCCGGGATGCCGACCGCTGGCAAAAGTGTCTATGCCCCAGCAAGCGGGTCGCCGCAATGGAAAAGCGGGTACAGGAGAAAAACTGCCGCGGGTTGTACGACAAAGCGCTGCAAAATTCCTTTGCGCTTTCCAAGCTCTGTCACAAGCTGAATATTGAAAAAGGCCGACTTTCTGAAAGCTTTACCGGCTACCACGTATGGACCCTGAACGACTTTTTTGAAACCACACAGGGGGTGCTTTCCAGCTTTTTTGAGGACAAGGCCTTTACCGCAGCCGAATTCCGGGCACTGAACGCCCAGTGTCTGCTGCTGTGGGATATGGATAGCGTGGTCTTCCCCGCCGGCAGCACCGCCCAACTGCGGTTTAAAATATCCAAATACGGCAGCGATGCGCCCTTGGCCGGTACGGTGACGGCAGAGCTAAGCGGCGTAGGCAGACATACCGCCCCGGTCACCCTGACCGGACACGGCGTGCTGCCTTTGTTTACCTGTTCGTTTGATCTGCCGGATACCGAAACAGAACAGGAGTACACCCTGACTGTCCGATTGGACACCCCCGACGGCTGCCTTTCCAACAGCTGGAGTTTATTCAGTGTACCCCGAATTGCCGTCAGTCGGGAAAAGGAGATCTATATCCATTACCTTTCCCGACATCTGTTAGAGCGGGACGCCACGCCTGCCCGCCATTTTACCATTCCCCAGCCTATCGGCGAGGGGCAGCTGGTACTGACCGACTGTCTGTACGGCGGCATGTTGGAGGCGGCGGAAAACGGCGCTACCATGGTGCTGTTTGTACGCCCGGATACCTTTAAAAATACTGTCACCCGCAATAGCTTCAAAACGCCCTGGTGGGATCCGGGCGAGATCTGGTATGTCAACCATACAAGCAACCGACAGCTTTCCTGTGTTATTGAGAAACACCCCGGCACCGCCATGCTGCCCTATACCGGCGCCTGGAAGCTGGATATGTTCGGCGCTGTGGAGCAGGCTGTCGCGGTGGATCTGGACGCCGCCGGTCTGGATGCGGAGCCGCTGATCTACGGTGTAGACGAAGATATGCACCGGCTGGGATATCTTTTTCAGTTCCGGCTGGGTAAGGGCAAGGTACTGGTCTGCAGCTTTAACCACTCCCGCGCCGACCTTGCCGACCCGGCAGTGGATTATCTTACCCGCAGCGTAATCAACTATGCCATGAGCCCGGCGTTTTGCCCTGAAAAAACACTGACCATGGAGCAATTTACCCTTGCGCTGAACCGATAAAAATACGATTTTCGCAGTGCTGCGATCCGCAGTGAAAAGGAGAAACCGCAATGAGTGAAATCAACTATGACGCCTCCTCTCAGATGACCGGAGGTTTTCCAAAAATTCGCAAGCTGGGCGCTGTGGGCCGGTGTGGAGAATCCACTCCGTTTTCACTGGTGCGAAACGGCAAGGAACACCTGATGCGGCTGGAGCTATTCGACCCGCATATGGGCGCCGACCCGCACGGGTATGCCGTCGCCCAAATCCGCGACTGTGAGACCGGAGAGATTCTGTCCCGGTTTGGCGAGGGTTGTTACTACTTTTCCATGTTTATTGAAGACGGCATATACTATGTGCTGGGCACTGTCCGCACGCCGTTGGGCTTTGCCGGAGAGGAAATTCGTCTTTTCTCGTCCGAGGATTTGGTCAACTGGAGCTCCCGTTCCCTGCTGAAACGGCCCGGCTGGCTATACTATAACACCTCGCTGACCAAAGGCCCGGACGGTTATGTGCTGCTGTTAGAGGCAAGTCACCCAAAACAGGCTGTAGGAGACCACCCCTTTACCCTGTTTTTTGCCACCTCGCCCGATCTGATAAACTGGACCTTTTTGCCGGATGAACAGGGCTTTTCCAAGGAGCGGTACATGGGCGGACCGTTTATGAAATATGTAAACGGTTGGTACTACCTGATCTCGGTCACCTGCCTGCCCTGCGAAAGATATACCAACTATATCTACCGCACCCGGGATTTTATTGACTGGCAGGTCGGCTTTTACAACCCCATTCTGATGCCGGACGCCGATGACAAAAAGATCTCTCCCACCGCCTATGATGTCACCGAAGAACTGAAAAAGCAGATCGCCACCGCCTTTATTTCCTCCAACGCAGATATCGATATCTGCCTTTGCCGGGGAAAGACGGTCATCAGCTACAATGTGGGCAACCAGCTGGGTTTTTACTACATGGCCGAGGCAGAGTATGACGGTACCCCAGAGGAATTTTTGGAGGCGTACTTCCGATAAGCCGGCCGTCTTTGTCTTTTTATGATACAGTACCCATATTTCAGACTGTTCCGGGCCGGAACGATCGTCAAAACATGAACCGAAAGGATCTTTTCCCATGGATAATCCAATCGCATACTCACCGGAAGGACGCCGGACCCGCATTGCCTATGTTACCGAAAGCACCCTGGAAAACCTGAAGGCCTCCGCCGCCGGAGGTGTCTTTATCACCATGCTGCTTAAGCAGCTCGGTTTTTCCGATTCGCTGACCGGTATTATCACCAGTCTTTCCACCTTTGCGTGTACCGCCATGATCTTTGCCTCCGGCGCGGCCATGCGGACAAAATCTATTAAGGGCTTTGTTCTCCGCAGCTACGCCATCTACCACAGTTTGCTGGTACTGTTGTTTTTACTGCCCTTTATCCGGCTGCCGCATGCCGTAACCGTTTTTGCCTTTATCTGCTGCTATCTGGGCGGTTCCATTCTGTATAACATTCTTTTTCCCAACAAGTTTAACTGGTTGATGTCCTGCGTACCGGAAAGTCAGCACGGCAGGTTTACCGCCAACCGGGAGATGATCGTACTGGTCGTCAGTACCCTGTTTACCTACCCGTTCAGCGCAAAGATAGACGCCCTGAAGCAGGCCGGTAAAACCGATAACGCTCTGCTGTTGTGCTGCAGCGCCATTGCCGTATTTTCCGTAGGGCATCTGATAGCACTTTCCCGCACAGTGGATGTCCCCCGCCCTGCCGCCCCAAAGGAGGCTAACCGGAGTATGTGGCAGCTGTGGATGGAGACTCTGGCCGACCGCCGCTTTTTAAAGCTGCTGCCCATCGCCATTGTCTATACCGCCGCCGTCATGCTCTCCTCTGCCTATTACACGGTCTATGAGATGCAGGAGCTGAGCTTCAGCATTAAATTTATTGCAGCACTGAGCATCCTTTCTACCGTGGTGCGGGTACTTATCAGCCGACCTCTGGGTAAATTTGCCGACCGGTTTGGCTTTTGTGCCGCACTGACGCTGGCTTTCGGAATATTTGCAGTGGCTTACGGCATTGTCGCCTTTACAAACCCCGGCAACGGAAAGCTCATGTTTCTCCTCTTTACGGCATTCAACGCAGTGGGCGGCGCAATCTCCGGCACCGGCATTCATACGCTGACCTTCTCCTATGTGCCGCAGGAGCGTCGCACCACCGCCCTGGGTATCTACGGCTCCTTAGGCGGTATTTTTGGGTTTGTGGGCTCGCTGATCGGCGGCTTGATCGTCAGCCTGGTGCAAAAACAGGGCGGCATGAAGCTGTTCGGTACTACCGTGTATGCGCAGCAGATCAACAGTGCCGTCACCTGTCTGCTGATGCTGAGCCTGGTGGTGTACATGAACACTGTTATCCGCCGTATGCCCACCCTGAACCAGCTGGCCGAACAGAAAAAAGCTGAGGCACAACAGGCTGCCGCCTCGCAAAAAGACTGAATCCGCCCGGGTTTGTGATACGGCTATTATACAATAAGCGGAGTAAGGGAACCGGCTGCGGGAGACTGCGGCCGGTTTTTTCGTTACCTCTATTTTTATAAATACTGCTTTTACCTTACCTGGCAGCTTAATGCAGCTTTATTGAGCGTATGAGCGTATTTATTTTTGTTCTTTTGACTTGTTAGAATTCTAGAATGCTATATATAAGTCATATTGCGATATCGCAGATTGTCAGGTTAGTTTTCTAACCTGACAAAAATCACCCTTTCTCTACGCCTTGGCTGTACTGTCCTGCCTGCGCAGCACAGCCCTCACAAAGTGCATTCCACAGACTGTTTCTCAGGTAGGCAACCGGATCAAAGATTCTGCTTTTCTTACTTGCGCGAAGATAATTTGCTTTGACCTGCTCGATTTTTCCGCCCAGGGTGATGCCGTCCCCGTCAGAAAACCGTAGATTGGCGTCAATCACACGGTAGATATTCTCTGTCGAAAGGGTCGCCCCGCCGATTTGAACAGTTGTGTCCCCAAAAAGCAGGCTATTCATTGCGGATACGGTATACCTATGCAGCTGCATTGCCCGGCCGTCGTCCTGCAAAAAGGCATACCGCTCCGGAATACCCATAAATTCGTCCTCACACAGTAATAAAGTCAGTGCTTCGCAGATAAGGGGATCTGTTCGGCATTCTGTTGGGCAGCGGTGCGTTTGTATTAACCGATCTGCTACATAGAAAAGCCTGTCCTGTATTTTCTGCGGATACCTTTTAGGGGAAAACCCAGGGTTAGAAAGCACAAAAAGAGCACGGGCATGGGTATTGTAACTGACCGGAGCCGGATTTCCCTTTTGGGAAAGGGTATGTGAGCCGTCAGAATGGCCGTAAATTCCGTTGATCCCCTTCCAATTCGGTCTTTTTGATTTTTGATACTGTTTATTTTTAAGCTTTTTATTTGCAAATCTGTTTTTATTTGTTTCCGGAACCGGCAGTTCC
This sequence comes from Faecalibacterium sp. UBA1762, assembly GCA_002314755.1. Lineage (GTDB taxonomy): Bacteria > Bacillota > Clostridia > Oscillospirales > Ruminococcaceae > UBA1762. Next base: position 8,584 of record DCHC01000042.1, read on the forward strand.
CTTTTCGGCAGTTCCTGTTTTGGGCGGAGCGGAGGCGGGGTGTCACTACCGCCGGGAAAACAAATCGTTTTATCGGCCTTTTCCGGCGGTGCGGCGTGGAGTTCTCTATTTTCTGTTTCTGTGGTGGGGGTTGGGATACGGTTTTCCGATTTTGGTTCATGTGCAGGGGATAGGGTGCTTTCTATGGCCTCAAAGCCTGCCAACCGGTAGCTGTTACGACTGAATCTGCCGTTCGTTACGGTCTGGGTTACGGTCAAAAATTCGGAGGACACCAGTTCCTTTGTATACCGCTGTAGGGCTTTTTCTCCCATCTGCATACGGTAGATGACGGTATCCCTTTCCGGAAAGGCAAAGAACCGGATACCTGCGAAGGCAGCATAAAAAGAGTATAAAGCTTTTGCTTTGACGGACAGGGTCGGATCCTGCATGACCTTTTTGGCGATAAAGCCGTATCCGGCGCTGCGCAGCCCTGCCGCGCAGACCTGCTGATATAAGGGTTTATCTCGGTCGGGAATCTTTTCCGACAGCTTATATTTGATGGGGAAATCGGTCAGCTGGTAGCTGTTCGGTAAAAAACCGTGTTTTGCGGTCCTGTCATGCCCCGGCTGAGCCTTACGGGTAACCAAGAGATAACCCTGTTCTTCCAGCAGGTGGTAATGCCGGTAAAAGGCATCGGAACACATTCTAAGCTCGGCAAGTATCCGTTTATGTCCCGGAAAACACTGTCCTTTTTCCCCGGCATAGCTGCACAAATACGCATAAATGGCCTTTGCCTCAGGGGTTAGGTCGGTATCCAGCATAACCGCTTTGGGTAAAATTCCGTATCCGGCACTGAAAATGCCGCCGGGTTCCGTCAGCTTTTGAAAACCGGGGTGTCCGGTGTGTTCGGCTGTACGCACGCTTGCAAAAGCTGTTTGTTGATTTTTCAGCATAAGAAAAAATCCCCCTATCCTTTCGGCAGATGGCGCAAAGGTACGGCTTGCGGCCGAAAGGGGAGAGGGTTTTCGGGTACACCATTCCGTTGTTTTTGAAATTATTTTTCAAAAACGGGTGGAAAAACCTGAAAAAAACTGCAAATAACCCCGGAAAACAGGTCTTTGTTTCTTGCAATCTTAGGCTTTTTATGGTATAATAAGTGCGTACAAAAGAAGACGGATAACCGCCAAGTGATCCGTTTTTGTACAACAATTTCCCCTTTGTCGGTACGGTCAACTGCCAGGAAGAAACGTACCGCAAGGCCGATATTTCAGATGAGAGAAGTGCGCCAACACTTCTCTTTTCTTTTATTTTAGCCTACAAGGCTTGTTTTGTCAAGAAAAACACCGGAAAATTATATATTTCCTGTAATACGGACTTGCATACCTCGCCGAAATGCTGTATAATAAAGTCACTGTAATTCTGCTTTGGTGCAGAGGTTTTTGGTACATTTTACCCGGATGACATCAAGATACAGTTTTTTGGGGGTGTTTTTTTGTCTGTTTTATCAACCGAGAGCTTCAGCGTATTGCTGGTGGATGCGATGCGGCTGGAGAATGTTAGCTGTCGGGATGTGGAAAAAAGGCTGACGGAGGTTGGGGTCACCAATATCACGGGAAAAAGGATCAGCGAGTACTGTAACGCGCAGCACACCCCTTCGCTGGAGAAGGCGCGCCGCATTATGGAGGTTCTGGATTATCCGATTTTGGAGGAGGAGCTGCTGCTGAGCCTGGAAAACAACCGGCAGATGATCAAGGACGGCGCGCAGCTCGGGCGGGTATATGATATCAACCGGGAGCTGCATACCACCATCCGCATCAAGCTGAAAAAGCTGCTGCCGGAATGCAGTCCGGAGGAGAACGAGCGGTACCTTCGGGACCGTGTGATGCAGCTTTTCGGAAAGGAAAAATCCCTGAGCGATTATATCCAGTGGCTGATCAGTAAGGATTTAAGCGAGAACATTATCAGCAAGGAGGAGATACTGGCAGATGAAAACTAAGGTTATTGCAGTCACCAACCAGAAGGGCGGTGTTGGTAAGACCACCACGACAGCCAATCTTGCGTACGCGCTTTCCAAAATGGGCAGGGACGTTCTGTTGATTGATTTTGACTCTCAGGCATCCCTGACCAACTACTTGAACGTTGGCATTCGGGAAGACGAGGAGTACTACGGTATTTACGAGATGAGCGTGTGCGAGTACCGCACGGTACGGCCGGATGAGGATGCCTTTTTGGCGTCGGTTGATGTCAATACAGAGGAGGGCTTTGCGGCCCTGTGCGAAAAATGTATCTGCCGCCCGACCTATTCGCTGCGTCAGGTGCAAAATGAGGACGGGAAAAAGGCTATGACCACCGTCTCACTGGAGTTTGGCTTTGATCTGTTGCCCAGTCATCTGAATCTGTCTGATTACGAGCTGGAAATTTCCTCCCTGCGGGGAAACGGGCGTAACGCCAATGGGTTTCGGCTGTATAATACAGTGCAGAAAATTATCCGCTGGCATGAGTACGATTATATTCTGATCGACTGCAATCCCTCCCTGGGTATTATGGCAATGAACGCGATCATCGCCGCTACGGACGGCATTTTGATACCTACCAATCTGGATCTGATGAGCACCCGAGGTGTTTCCAACCTGATCAATAAGGTGGTGGATGTACAGGAAATGCTTTTGGCCAGCACCAACGGTCAGCTTAAGCACATGGGCGTTGTGGGCATTGTGCTGAATCTGTACAGTGAGCGGCGCACCGTCGACCAGACCATCCAGGATGATCTGAAAAGGTTTTACCCCTTTGAAATCTTTAAGAGTACCATCCCGGAGTCGGTAAATGCAAAAAAGGCGTTGTTTGCCGGCGTGTTGTACAGTCAGATGTACTCCAAGGCGGAAAAAGCCTATAACGATCTTGCCCACGAGGTGGAGCAGGCCATAGAGCGGATGCGTGCAGAGGGGCAGAAGATCTACCGTATTGAAGGACAGGAAGAGAGCAGTGAGCTGCTGACGGAGGAAGAGTTAAATGCCGATTAAAAGCAATTCCGGTGTGTTTAATATGAATACGCACGGTGTGTTGGAAAATCCGGAGGGACGGGCAAAGAGTAATCTGGTACAGCATATCATACGGGAAAATCCTGCGGCGGAAAGCTATGACAGCAGGGTTCTTTACCAGGATATCGCGCTGGAGCATATCACCCCCCGTTCCATCAACCAGTACAAACAGAACCGGATCGAACGACTGGCGCGCTCTATCCGCAACACCAATAACCGCCTGATTCACCCAATTGTGCTGGTGCGTGCCAGTGACCTACCCCGGGATCATGAGGTTCTTAAGCGATTTGCCGCGCAGGGGGTGGATATCTCTACGCTGGAGTATATTATTGTGGCAGGTGAAAGACGGTTTCGAGCCTGGAGCCTGCTGCGGGAGCAAGAGGCAGAGAAGCTGAAGGGCAAGCTGGGCGCAGTCAACCCGTTTGATACCATTACTGCCAATATTCTCAGCCATGAGGAAGCCTATAACGAGGACAGCTTTTTTGAGGATTCCAATCTGGAAGCCCGCCAGCTGACCCCGCTGGAGGGTATTCTGCATATCCGTACCGCCTTAGAGGAGGTGCAGACTGATGAACAGAAACGGGAGGCACTGCTCGCGATGGCAGAAAGCGATGACAGCATCTGTGCCGGGGATATCCCGGAGGACCCTGCCAAGGCGGCCAGAATGTTCAACGCGGCAAAATACTGCCTGTACTATTTAAGCGCGGAGCTGGGCATAGAAGGATGGAGTCTTTCCACTGTCAAGGCCTATATGAGCATTGTCAACAACAGCCCGGAGGAGGTTGTTGACGCGGTGATCGACGGCAGGTATAAAGCCAGTGTCGCACGGGAGGGCACGGGCTTCTCCGCACAGGAGCAATGCCGGCTGATGCAGCTGTGGTGCGACGGCAACACGGAGGAATACCGGTCGCTGCTTGCCTCGCTGCAGCAGGGCAAGAAAACCAAAAAGGCCGCCGCTCTGCAGCCCGGCACACGCAGCAGAGAGGCGCAAAAGCAGCTGGAGGCTTCGGTCGTGCAGCTGGGAAAAGGACGCGCGAAGCTGACGGATGCAGCCGAGGGTATGACCGGGGAGGACAGGGTGAAGCTTCTGAAGCTGATGAAGCGGATGGACGCAGCCCTGGAGGAGCTGGCAGCGATTACGGCGTCTGACGGGGGTTGAACGGTAGGCGTAGGGCGTCGGTTGCGGTGCGCTGCGCTCGGGTGTGTTACGTCGCAAGGCAGGGCACAAAAGGATATCGCAGCCCTATCAAACAAGGTTTTTTCTTTTGTGGAAAATTGAGCACCCGTTGTCAGGTTAGTTTCCTAACCCGGCGGGTCGGCAGGATGATTTCTGGCAGGATAACGCCCAGGTTAGGAAACTAACCTGGGCTATACGGGACGGAAAAAAGAAGCTGACAAAGAGAGGTCAGTTTTCTAACTTGGGAAGAAAATCCCATAACCACCGAGGTTCTCGATGACAGGGGAGCTTAAAATCTCATAAAACAGTAACCGTATCGCTATGACGCCACGAAGAACAGAAAAACCAAAGTTACCGAAACAATCTGCGAAACGGCTTAAAGGCTTTTGATAAAACAATTGTTTTTCTTGCCGACATATTTGCAAAAAGTGAAATTACAGACAATTTGATCGCAGATAAAATAGATAGGGAAGACTTGTAATGATGATGTATATCTGTTATAATAGGCAATGCCGCTTATTCAATAACAGGCAGGCATGGGATTATTACCTGCGCTCTGCAGAAGGGAACGGGCGATGATAAAAAACCGTATTAGCCAGTTTGTTCAAAATAAACATTTGCGAGTTGCTGAGGGTTGTTTTTTTGCAATTGCTCTGCTTTGGGTTACCAATGCGCGACACAGTTTTTTTGAGTGCGAAAAAGTCAATGAGCTTACAATTATTTTGGGCTTTCTGGCAGGGGGATATTTTCTTCTGAAAAACGGAATAAACGCAATGATTACGCGGCTGCACGACTACTGTATCCCTATGCTTTTAATAGTGGGAATATCTTCTGTTACGGCGGTTGCGATTCATAAGCTTCCGCTTTCCGGGTATGTGTTGGTCTCCGCTAAAAGGTGCCTTGTTTATGTTGCGGCATTTCTGATTGCTTACTGTGCAGTCAGTCGATTCGGCAGATGGACAGCGGTGCTTATTACTGTCAGTTTAGCGCTTAATTACAGTACGGTAATCGGGCAGTATTTGCATAGCGGCGGCATGAAAAGCATTCTGCATTTTATGAACCATTCCGAGGGCGGAGTATATTTGGAAATTGAGAACATCGGGGCATGCTTTGCACTGCTGATGATATACTTTTTGTTTGAGCAGGACTTTGATTTTCGGGTTAGAATTTCGCTTGCTGTTTTGGCGGTAATCGTTGTGCTTTTTTGTAATAAGCGCAGCATATATTTTGAATGTTTTTGTGCCCTGCCATTATATTTTATCATGCGTGCTCTGCCGTTCCGCAAAGAAAAAAACCGTTATTTTATGTGGGCCGGAATTTTAATTTTGGGGTGTTTTCTCTTTTTGTTTTTAATTAAAAGCCGGATCTATTCCCAGCTGGTTACTTCTTTGGGAATGAATGACAGTAAGAGGCACATTCTGTGGGATTATTTCAATTCTGATTATTCACTTAGTCCCTTGTATTGGGGCAGAACCCTCTGTTACACAGATACGGTTTTAAAAAATGACGCATTGGTGATGAGGCTTTTAAGTAAGACCAAACCAGCGGCTATGCTGCTGCATAATGATCTGCTGCGGATGTATATCGGGTGGGGCTTTATTCCGTTTTTGGGGTATTTGATCAATATGTGTCTGGTGCAGCCGCTGCGGGTTTTGAAAAGCTGTGGAAAACAAAAGGCAATGCATCTGAGTTTATATACAATGTTTGTGATTTTTATATTTTTCTTTGACAATATGGCTACCCAGCCTATTTACAATATCACTTTTTTTGCCGTGATCTATCTATTGCAACGACCGGCGGAAAAGACGGGAGAGCCCGAGAAATAAGATGAAAAAAATACTGTTGATTTCCAATCCGGTTTTTCACTACCGCATCAAGGTTTATAACGATTTTTATAAGCGGTTTTTACAGGACGGGTATCACTTTTCGGTTTTGAGTAATCGATTTCAAAAAACCGGAATACGACCGGTGTTTCCGCACCGGCAGCTGCCGTTTTCTTTTGTTGCATATATCCGAGCGCTGCGTCGCCAAAGGCCGGATGTTGTTATACTGTTTCTGCATTTAAAAGACATCATTATTTTCCCGCTGATTGCCTACTGCAGGATTCACGGAATAAAGGTGATCTATTGGAACCACGGTATCAATATCCGGACGCCCCATAGCCGATTGAAAAATGCGGTGTTTCATGCGGTTCATGACAGATGTGACGCATTGATTACCTACAGTGAAGAGATGCGACGCAATTTCACTGCAAAAAATCAGTCAAAACTTTTTGTGGCAAACAATACTTTAAGCTTTTCGGATGTCAATCGGGATTGTTACCGGGACCGGCATGCCATTAAGGAAAAACTGGGTATTAAGGAAAAGCATGTCATTCTTTGTGTATCCAGATTTTTAGCCTATAAAAAACCGATGCTGCTTGCCGAACTGTTTGCGGATGTTCCGGATGTGGCGGTGGTCTATGTGGGCCCGGATTATTCCGCCGAGGCATTGCAGATAATTGACGCCCACCCCAACCTTTACTATTTTGGAGAGAGGTACGGGGAACAGGTAAATGAGATATTTGCAATAGGTGATGTTTTTTCTACGCCGGGTCATATTGGACTGGCCTTGAATGAAGCGTTTTTCTGGGGGCTGCCGGTGGTTGTGTTACAGGGGATACACGCCCCGGAAATATGCTATATGAAGGATGGGGTCACCGGTTTTATAGCGGAGAATGCCCGACAACTGAAAGAACAGACCCTCGCTCTTTTACGGGACGAAGTCACCTTGGCACGGATGCGCCGACAGGTTAATACCGTTTTTGAACAGGAAATCAGCATGGATCGGATGTACAGCGGATTTTACAAGGCGGTGCAGTATGTCCTGGGGGGAAAAAGGTAATGAGCAAGCTTGGCTTTGTGATACTGCATTACCTGACGGATCAGCTGACAGTACGCTGTATCGAGAGTATCCGGCAGACCAATACCCTTTCAGATTATGAAGTTGTTGTTGTGGATAACGGTTCCGAGAATGGCAGCGGAGAACTGCTCCGGCAGCAGTTTGCCGGACAGGGTTTGCATTTTATCCTATTACCGAAAAATCTGGGCTTTACCGCAGGATGTAATGCCGGGTACCGGTATGCGAAAACTCAACTGGACTGCGATTTTATCGCATTTGTAAACAATGATTTGTGTTTTACTTCTGACAATATTCTCAGTGTTCTGGAAAAAGATGTGGGACTTTATCACGCTGCAGTGATCGGCCCGAAAATAGTCGATTTGAAAAAAGAATCTGCCGATATCAACCCCAAAAAAGCGGGCAGTTATCATCCGCACAAGGAAATGCGAAAGCTGCACAGGAAACTGACGGATATGACCGTCGGTATTGTGCTGAGCTTTTTTGATATGGATTTGCTGTTTTTTACGGCTAAAAATAAGCTGGGGCAGTTGATACACCCGCCTCAGCCGCATCCCGGTGGGGATAAACCCCTTTCCGGAGTGGAACTGCACGGCTCCTGTCTGTTCTTTACGCCGCTTTATACGGGCCGGTTTGACGGTCTGCAGCAGGTGACCTTTATGTATCATGAGGAGCTGCTTTTACGGGATGCAATGGAACAAGCAGGTCTTGGTATGCTGTATGAGCCTGCTATTCATACGGTTCATTACGGCGGTTGTGCCTCGGCGGCGGTTGCGAAGCGTCCGGCAAAGGCGCGAAGAATTCGTTACATACGGGAAAAGCAGAGCGCTCGGCAGACTTTGCAATATCTTTCTGCGGCGAAAGAAAAAAGATAACAGGACTGGTTTTCGCAGCGTTTAAACAGATGGGTAATAATGAGATGAATATACTGTGGATTTCTTACCGGGTACCCTATGACAGTGTGGCGCATGCAGGGGGTCAAATTCATAATTTTTATCTGAAAAGCTTGGTACGGCACAGGGATGTACAGCTGAAGCTGATAACACAAAGCGCTGAGGGATTACCGAAGGAGTTGGATCTTGCCGCCTACGGAATAGATTATGACCTGTTCTACCGAAAAAAGGGTGCTGCGGATATCTTTTGGAAGCTGTGCAATCTGGAGACTCGTTGCAACCCATGGAACCGTTATGCTGGGTTTGCTTATAATTCTGAGACGGTGCCAATCATCGGCAGATTGAGAAAGCTGGCCGGCAGCGGCTGGAAACCGGATGTTATTTTGCTGCACTGGACCCAGACCGTATTGCTGACGGATATGGCGAAGCGACTTTTCCCTCGGGCTAAGCTGATTGCGATTGAAGAGGATGTATCCTTTCAGGCAGTGGAACGCAAGGCAGAAAAGGCGAGCCCGGGCTTTCAAAGACGTTGGCTGCAGCGCAGGGCAAAGCAGCTGAAAGCGATGGAGCTGGATGCGCTGCGTAAAGCGGCCTTGATTGTGACGAATAACCCAAAGGATGTTCGGCTGTTGCAAAAGCAGCAGATAGCGGTACCGTTTTTCACATGGGCACCGTATTTTCATGATATGACCGGGATAAGCCGTCACCAGCAGAACAATGATATTCTGTTTTACGGCGCAATGCAGCGTAGAGAAAATAGCGAATCGGTCCTCTGGTTGATCCGGAATGTATTACCGCTGTTGGAGGATTTGGACGTTCATCTGACCGTAATCGGCAAAAATCCGCCGTCATGTCTTACGGAGATTGCGGATGAGCGGGTCACTTTGACCGGATATGTGAAGGATATTGAGCCGTATTTTGAAAAAGCAATGTGTTTTGCCGCGCCGTTGGTTTTAGGTGCCGGAATAAAAGTAAAGGTCTTAGAAGCGCTTTCAGCAGGTATACCGGTATTGACCAATCGTGTTGGTATAGAGGGCATACCCGCCCGGGACGGTATTGAATATTTTCACTGTGAGACCAAAGAGGAATACGCACAGTGTATCCGGGATATTTATACCGGGAAAAGACGGTTGAGACCGGAACAGCCCAAAGGCTTTATTCGACAAAACTATTGCTGCGAGAAAGACGCGGAAGCATTTTATGAGCAGTTGACCAAATTGGTCTGAGGGGGATTTTTTCGGGATGAGAATTAGTTTTTTTGGTATCGGATACGTCGGCTGTGTCATGGCAGGTTGTCTTGCCGGGCAGAATACCGTGATCGGTGTGGATACCGATCCGGTTAAGGTGGAGCTGGTAAACAGGGGACAGCCGTCGGTTTATGAAAAAGGGTTACAGGAGCTTTTTTCCGTAGCTCATACAAAAGGGCAGCTGAGCGCCACAACAAATTATGAATATGCAGTCAGAGAGTCTGATATTTCCTTCATCACTGTGGGAACACCGGGTAAAGCGGACGGCACACTGGATCTTTCCGCTATATATGATGTATGCGGTAGGATCGGGGAAGTTTTAAAGCAGAAACAAACCTTTCACACGGTGGTTATCCGCTCTACGGTGACCCCGGGTACCAATGCTGCGGTGACGGAAATCATTGAACAGCACTCCGGCAAAAAGAGAGATGAGGACTTTGCCGTGGTTTCCAACCCGGAATTTCTGCGGGAGGGAAGTGCTGTAGCTGATTTCTACCATCCCGGGGTGATGGTGGTGGGTTCGACCAGTCAGTACGCGGTGGATCTGCTGCGGGAGCTTTACCGGGATATTGACGGTGAGTTTACGGCGGTTGATATCGGCGTGGCGGAAATTATAAAGTATGTGAACAACACCTACCACGCGTTAAAGGTTTGTTTCGGCAATGAGATCGGCAGTATCTGCAAAGCGTTGAATATAGACAGCGCCAAGGTAATGGAGGTTTTCTGCAAGGATAAAAAGCTGAACCTTTCGGAGTATTATTTCCGACCCGGGTTTGCCTATGGCGGATCCTGTCTGCCAAAGGACCTGAGCGCGCTGAAGACCCTTGCCGAAGAGTGCGGTGTTGTCACACCGGTTATTGACGGTATTGAGCAATCCAATCAGGAGCGAATCGCGGATGCGATCAGAATGATTTTAAGATATGGGCAAAAACAGGTCGGTATTATCGGTCTGACCTTTAAAGAGGGGACGGACGACCTTCGCTTTTCTCCGATACTGAGGGTGATTGAGGAGCTTGACCGACAGGGTCTGACCGTCTATGCGTATGATCCCTTTGTGGACGGACGGCAGGAGACGGCAGAGATTTCCGCTTTTTTTCAAAAGTATATGCAGCATTACCCTGTAACATTAGTGGGCGATATGGACACGCTTTTACGGCAAAACAGTCTTGTAATCGTTTCCAACAATAATAAGAAGTATGCGCAGCTTGTCCGACAGTATCCGCAGGTACAGTTTATTGATTTGACAGGACAGTTCGGATACCGGGAATATCCCAACGCAGAGGCTTTGACCAGATAGGCAGGCGGAAAAAATGTTAAAGATCATGAAAGATATCTACCGGTTGTTTGACGCCAGGCAAAAGAAAAATTTTATCGGTTTGTTTGTATTGATGTTTTTCAGCGCATTGTTGGAGATGTTGAGTGTATCGCTCATTGTCCCGCTGATGTTTGCCATTTTGGGGGACAGCGCAAAGGATAGCTGGATAAGCGGGCTGGAGTGTTTTTTCCCCGACAAAATAACCTTTATTGTTTTTTTACTGATCGGGATTGCAATCGTTTTTGTGTTGAAAAATCTGTATCTGACCTTTGAAGTTTGGGTGCAAAGCCGGTTTGTGACCCGGTGCAAGGTCGGCGTGAAAAACCGTTTACTGACCAGCTATTTGCATAAGCCGTACGAGTTTTTTCTGGGGGTATCCTCGGGAGAGGTCATCCGCATTATCAATGATGATGTACGGGGGACCTTTACATTGGTTACCCGTATGCTTTTGATGAGCGTGGAACTGATCATTACGGCAGCGCTTTTTGTATCATTGCTGTTTATTGATACAAAGCTGACCTTTTATCTTGCCATAGTGGTTGCCCTGGAAATGGTCTTTATTATGAAGATTCTGGATCCGGCTACCAAAAAGCTGTCAAAAAAGTATCAGAAAAGTATGGGAAAAGCAAATACTTGGGTCAATCAGGTGTTCCGCGGAATCAAGGAGATCAAGGTGTCCGGCAGAAATGAAGATTTTATCCGGCAGTTTGATAAGCAGATTACCATTGCTTCCGCAACCGAAACCAAGGCGGAATTTTTATCCAGTGTTCCCCGCGGAGTGATAGAGGCGGTGACGATGGTAGCACTGGTGGGGTATATTCTGCAGTTTATTGCAAGTGGAAAAGACCCGACCGAGATGATTCCGCAGCTGTCGGCGTTTTCGGTTGCAGCCATTCGGTTGATACCGTCCTTTAACAGAATTACAACAGCAAGAAATAGTTTAATTTACAACAGCCGAAGTCTGAAAACAGTATTGCAGAATATGGAGCAGCTGAGAGCGGAAGAAAGCGCGGAACGCAAGCTGCCGCTTTACGATTTTACGAACGAAATTTCCGTAGAGGATGTGTGCTATTCCTACCCGGGTAGTGAAAAGCCTGTGTTGGAGCACGCTCAGCTGACGGTGAAAAAAGGTGATTTTATCGGTCTGGTTGGGCATTCCGGCTCAGGAAAGACCACCATAGTGGATCTGTTGATGGGTTTGCTGAAACCGTGCAGCGGTGAAATATTAATTGACGGGAAACCCATTAGTCGGTTGAATCAGGAGTTTCGGTTGCAGGTCGGCTATATTCCCCAGAATATCTTTTTAACGGATGGTACGGTAAAAGAAAATGTGGCTTTCGGTATTCCGGAGGAGTTGATTGATGAACAGCAGGTGATACACGCCCTGCAGGAAGCGGATATCTACGATTTTGTTATGTCGCTGGAACAGGGGCTGAACTCGAAGGTGGGTGAAATGGGAATTCGGCTTTCGGGTGGCCAACGGCAGCGTATTGCCATTGCCCGCGCCCTGTACAGTAACCCGCAAATACTGATTCTGGATGAGGCAACCAGCGCGCTGGATAACGAGACAGAAGCTTCCGTTATGGATGCAATCAACGGTCTGCACAACAAGAAAACCGTGATTGTCATTGCTCATCGGTTAACCACCATTGAGCATTGCGACCGGGTTTTTGCAGTTGAAAACGGCCAGGTCACACCGGTTGAACAGACAGGCAAATAATCGGATTTTCATCATAAGCAGACCGGTTCACGGTCTGCTTTTTTGGCGAAGATGTGAAAATACGGTTAAAATTCGGCACAGCTGTATAATTACAAAATTTTTTAACAATTTTATGGTAAAGTAATTCCAGCACGGCAGGTAATCTGCCGTTTGCTGAAAGGAGGAATAACAAGGATTGACGGAAATAGTAAATTATCTGCCCGCGCCAGCGCAAACGGTGCATTACCGACACGAGTGGAAGCATCAGATCAACGGGATGGACCGGGCGGTGCTGCTCGCAAGGCTTTCCGCAGTTATGCAGCGGGATTCCCACGCTATAAACGGCGTATACAGAATACGCAGCCTCTATTTTGACACCCCCGGCGATAAAGCACTGCGGGAAAAGCAGGACGGTGTTAATCTGCGGGAAAAATTCCGTATGCGGTATTACAACGGTGATACGGAGTATATCGTGTTGGAGAAAAAAAGCAAGGTGAACGGGCTATGTGTTAAGGACAGCTGTCGTCTGACCGGGGATGAAGCCCGGCGGATAGCGGACGGTGATATCAGCTGGATGCTGCAAAGCGGCAGGCCGCTTTGCGCCGAGCTGTACTGCAAGATGAAGGGACAGGGCCTGCGACCCAGAACCATTGTGGATTACACCCGGGATCCTTTTGTGTTTGAACCGGGTAATGTGCGGGTCACCATAGATTACGATATTCGTACGGGTGATTTCCGAACGGATTTTTTAAACCCGGGCACCCTGACCCTGCCGGCAGGGGAGCGGGTCATTCTTTTAGAGGTCAAGTGGGACGCTTTTTTGCCGGATGTCATCCGGGATGCCGTAACCTTACCCGGACGGCATGTCACAGCGTTTTCAAAATATGAACAATGCCGCATCTACGGTTAATAAAGGAGAATACGATTATGTCTTTCAGTGATATCTTCAAATCCAGCTTTTTAGAGAATGTCAGCGCAGTAAGTCCTCTGGATATGGCGCTGACCCTTACTCTTGCCTTTGGAATTGGCCTGTTTATCTTTTTCGTATATAAAAAGACCTATCAGGGTGTGATGTATTCTTCATCGTTTGGTGTGACACTGATTGCACTTACAATGATTACCTCTCAGGTAATTCTGGCAGTAACTTCCAACGTAGTTCTGTCTCTTGGTATGGTTGGTGCATTGTCCATCGTTCGTTTCAGAACCGCAATCAAAGAGCCTCTCGATATTGCTTTTCTTTTCTGGTCAATAGCAGCAGGTATCATCCTGGCAGCAGGCATGATTCCGCTCGGTGTACTTGGCAGCGTTGTTATCGGTGTCATACTTCTTGTTTTTGTTAACAAAAAATCACATGTGAATCCTTATATCGTGGTGCTTTCATGTGACGGACACGATGCGGAAACAAGAGCCATGGATTATTTAAAAGAGAAAACTCAGAAGCTTGTAGTTAAGTCTAAATCAGCGCAGAGCGGACTCGTTGAGGTTAATATGGAGATCCGTCTTAAGGATGATAACACAGATTTTGTGAACGAGCTTTCTGCAATGGATGGCGTTAACAGCGCAGTTCTTGTAAGCTACAACGGCGACTACATGGGATAAGGGGGCGGCAGATATGTCAACGAGCAGGCACATAGATATTATATGCATTGCTGCCATTGTCATAGCGCTTGTTTCAGCTACAGTTTATTCATGCATCGCCGGCCTTGGACTGATTAATTCCGACAATACGGTTGGATACGAAAACCGCATTTTCAATACAGACAAGGTTCATACAATTGATATTGTTATGGATGATTGGGACAGCTTTATTGAAAACTGCGAAAGCGAGGAGTATTCGGCATGTACGGTTGTTATCGACGGTGAGAAGTTCGGAAATATAGGAATCAGGGCAAAGGGTAACACATCTCTTAGCAGTGTTAAGAGCATGGGAAGTGAACGATACAGTCTCAAGCTTGAGTTTGACCAGTATGAGGACGGAAAAAGCTATTACGGACTTGATAAACTGTGTCTGAACAATTTGATTCAGGATAATACCATGATGANNACCTATCAGGGTGTGATGTATTCCTCCAGCTTTGGGGTTACCTTGATCGCCATGACGATGATCACATCTCAGGTGATATTGGCTGTGACCAGCAATGTGGTGCTATCCTTAGGTATGGTGGGTGCTTTGTCCATTGTCCGGTTCCGTACCGCAATCAAGGAACCGTTGGATATCGCGTTTCTGTTCTGGTCCATTGCAGCCGGTATCATTTTGGCAGCGGGGATGATTCCTCTGGCGGTTATCGGCAGTGTGCTGATCGGGCTGGTTCTGGTTCTCTTTGTCAATCGGAAAGCACACAAGAATCCGTATATGACGGTTTTGTCCTGTGTGGATTCCAAGGCAGAGGCTCAGGCACTGGCGCTACTGCGTCAAAAAACGGAAAAGCTGGTCATCAAATCCAAATCCGTTCAAAGCGGCCTGATTGAGCTGAATGTTGAGGTACGTTTACGGGATGACAGCACGGATTTCGTCAATCAGCTTTCCGGTATAGAAGGGGTTAACAGTGCCGTGCTGGTCAGCTATAACGGCGAGTATATGGGGTAAGGAGTAACTGTTTATGTCCACAAGCAAGCAGATAGATAAAATATGTCTGGTTTGCCTGGTCCTGCTGTTAGGTATTACCGTGTGGTTCTGTTGTGGAAAAAAGCTGGGAATTACTGTCATTCCAACCGAGAAGGATCAGGCGGCTGCCGGTTTTTTTACGCAGAATGACTTAAATTCAGCCTGGGATACCGCCAATGCAACGGTGATTACGCTGGAAGGGGACAACGCCCGAATATCCGGTAACGGGGCCTATTTCAGCGACGGCACGGTTCACATCATCTACGCGGGGAAATATCTGCTCAGCGGCAGTCTGGACGGCCGGATTAAGATAGACGCGGATGGAGACGATAAGATCTGGCTGATGTTTGACGGGGTTCAAATCACCGCGGATGTCGCCCCGTTGGAGATTGCGCAGGCGGACAAGGTGTTTTTGACCCTGAAGGAGGGCAGCAGCAATTCCCTGACCGTCACCGGAGAGGACGACACGCTGGACGGAGCCGTCTACTCCCGGGACGACCTGACAGTCAACGGGTCCGGGACCCTGACAGTAACGGCGGAAAAGCAGCACGGTATCGTCTGTAATGACAGCCTGGTATTTACCGGGGGGCAGATTTCCGTAACGGCCAAAGAGGACGCCGTACACGCCCACGACAGCATCAGCATCTGTTCGGCAGACCTGACCCTTTCGGCGGGGGATGACGCTCTGCACGCAGGAAACGACGCGCAGGACAGCGTTTTCTATATGGAATCCGGGACGGTTACGGTCACGGCCTGCTACGAAGGTATTGAGGCAAATGATATTATGGTGGCAGGGGGCAGCATTGCTGTGGTTTGCCGCGATGACGGCATAAACGCCTGCGGAGGCAGCACGGCTGCCGTGCATATTACCGGGGGAGAGATTTCTATCTTAAACGGCACTGGACAAGATGCCGACGGTATTGATTCCAACGGCAGCATCACCGTTTCCGGGGGCAGTGTGTATATCAGCCTGAACGGTACCGGTACCAATAATGCGTTGGATTATGGCAGTGAAAACGGCGGAGCGTGTGTGATAGATGGCGGTACGGTGGTGGCCTGCGGCAGCAGCCAGATGGCCGAAGCCCCCAGTGCCGCAAGCGTGCAGGGCGTGGTATATCAAACCGTCTCCGCTGCGGCGGGGGATACCGTTACCTTGACCGACAGCACCGGTAGTACACTGATCTCTTATCAGCTGCCCTACGCCTGCAGTCTGGTGACCTTAAGTGCGCCCGGTTTGGCGGTAGGTGACAGTGTTACCCTGACCGTGGGGCAGCAGACTACGGAGTTGACAGTGGATAACAGCTTTGAAACCAACGGCTTTGACAGCTTTAGTGGTTTTGGCGGTTTCGGCGGCAAGGGCAGATTTATCCCCGGTGAAAGAACCGACGGCGGGGCTACCGGCGACCCGGCTGAGACGGAAAACAGCACCCCGCCGGAGCAGCAAGAGATAAGCCCGGACGGGCAGATGAATGCGCAGATACCGGAAATTCCGGAAGGGCAATTGCCGGAAAATCGGTCACAGGGGCAGCTGCCCCTGATGCCGCAAGAGGGCGAAATGCCATCTGAGGACGGGCAAATGCCGGAAATACCGGAAGGCATGACAACAGGGAATGCGCCGGAAGGAGACGCCTTTGACGGAGAGACACCGGAATTGTCGGAAGGAGACACCTTTGAGGGAGAGCCTCCGGAGCTTCCGGAGGGTATGACGGTGGATCAATTGCCTGCGGAGTTGCCGCAAAACGGCTTTGATGGGGAAATGCCGGATTCTTTCGGTCCGGGTCAGAACCGCGCAGGAGATTTTAACAATCCCTTTGAAAACAGCGTAACCGGTTCCCTTGACGGGGAGCAGGAACAGGTGGAGAAAACCACGGAGCAGAGCAGTATAGATTGGGGAAAAACAGCGAGCTGGCTGGCGGTCTCTGTGGCGATCCTTGCAGTGGGTCTGATTCTTGTGATAAAGAAAAAGTGAGAACACCGTTTTCAGCGCCGTGCCGGTAAAAAAAGGCACGGTGCTGTTTTTTCTTTCCGGCAGAATCGTTTTACCTGCGTTCAGATATTCCGCCTTATGCGGAATGTGATCTGACCGGATGAAATAATTCTCGCAGGCGGTAGATTTATGCGCAGAATTATTGTATAATATTCAAGATCAAAGACACTCGACAGCTTTATAACCAAGGAGGTATAGGCATGAATCTGGTTTTGCTTTCCGGTGGGTCCGGCAGGCGGCTGTGGCCGCTTTCCAACGATGTGCGAAGCAAACAGTTTTTGCCCTTGTTGCAAAAGGAAAACGGGGAATACGAATCCATGGTGCAGCGGATCTTCCGGCAGATGAAGCAGGCAAATCCGGAGGTTACGGTAACGGTTGCCACCGGTAAAACCCAGGTGCCTGCCATCGTGAACCAGCTGGGGGAGGATGTGGGTATTTGTATTGAACCCTGTCGGAGGGATACTTTTCCGGCCATTGTGCTGGCGGTGAGCTATCTGTCGGATGTCCGGCATATCGACCCGGCACAGGCTGTGGTGGTCTGCCCGGTGGACCCTTATGTGGATGCAAGCTACTTTACGGCACTGCAGTCGATGGCAGAGCTTGCCGAAAGCGGTGCTGCCAACCTGGTGCTGATGGGCATTGCGCCTACCTATCCGGCGGAGAAGTTCGGCTATATCATCCCCGAGGACGGTAAAGAGGTTTCCCGTGTGGTCGCTTTTAAAGAAAAACCCACTGCTGCGGTGGCAGAGCAATACATTGCCAGGGGTGCGCTGTGGAACGGCGGCGTTTTCGCATTCCGTTTGGGGTATCTGCTGCAAAAAGCCCATGAGCTGATCGATTTTACCGATTATGCCGATCTTCTGGCAAAGTATGAAAGCCTGAACAAGATCTCGTTTGACTATGCGGTTGTGGAAAAAGAACCGGATATTGCCGTGCAGCGGTATGTGGGCGCGTGGGAGGATCTGGGCACCTGGAACGCTTTGGCGGATAAAATGGGCAGTGCTGTGTTCGGTAAAGGGATGATCCATGAAAGCTGCCGGGACGTGAATATTATCAATGAGCTGGATGTTCCGGTGCTTGCAATGGGACTGCAGCATACGGTGATCGCCGCCAGTCCGGAGGGCATTCTGGTTTCCGATAAAGAAAAAAGCGCCGAAATCAAACCAATTGTGGACGCATTTGATCCGCAGATCCTTTCCGCAGATACGCTTTGGGGCTGCTATCGGGTACTCGATCAGACCGGGGAAACGCAGACCCGTAAGCTGACGGTCTATCCGGGCCGCAGTTTTGAAGCCTGCGGTGGGGAAAGCGGCGGAATATGGGTCGTGCTTTCCGGCAGCGGCAGTACGGTCGATGACGGAAAAGAGAAGTCGATTCGACTCGGTGAGGTCGTGCGGCTGCGGGCAGGGGAGAAAAAGGTGATTCTTGCGCAGACCCGACTGCAGCTGATGGAGCACCGTTTGGGCGAAAATGATGCAGAATAAAAGAGAGGAAAATTCTATCATATGACAGGACAGGCAGAATATCATCGCTGGTGCGAAAAAGCCACCCTGGACGGGCTACAGCAGCTGCTGCGGCAGATGGACGACAGTGAAAAACAAGACGCCTTTTATCGGGATCTGGCTTTCGGTACCGGCGGTTTGCGTGGTGTGATCGGTGCCGGTACCAACCGGATGAACGTCTACACGGTGGCGAAGGCGACCCAGGGCCTTGCAAACTATCTGTTGGGGAAAAATACAAGTCCCTGCGTAGTGATCGGTTACGACAGCCGACTCAAATCGGATCTGTTTGCCCGCACCGCGGCAGGCGTTTTTGCAGCCAGCGGGGTGCAGGTTCGTTTTTGGCCAACGCTAAACCCGGTATCCACCGTATCCTTTGGGGTGCGGCAGCTGCAAGCGGACGCCGGCGTCATGATCACCGCCAGTCATAACCCCTCTAAATACAACGGCTACAAGGTGTACGGCGCTGACGGGTGTCAGATTACCACCAAAGCGGCGGATGATATTCTGTCTGAGATAGAAAAGATAGATATCTTTGCGGATATCCGATGGATGGAATGGGATGAAGCCCGAAAGACCGGCGCAGTACAGCTGATTGATGGCGCCGTCATGGACGCTTTTTTGCAGCAGGTCAAAGCGCAATCCGTTTTGTACGGTGACGCCGCCGACCGGGCTTGTGCCATTGTCTATAGCCCCTTAAACGGCACCGGTCTGGTACCGGTGACCCGCATTTTACGGGAATCCGGTTTTGCCAATGTCACGGTGGTGGAGGCGCAGCGGCTGCCGGACGGCAATTTTCCCACCTGCCCATACCCCAACCCCGAAATTCGTCAGGCAATGGAGTTGGGCATCGCCACCGCCCGACAGACCGGGGCGGATCTTCTGCTTGCTACCGATCCGGACTGTGATAGGGTGGGCATTGCCCTGCGGGAGGAGGATGGGGAATACCGGCTGCTGACCGGCAATGAAACCGGTATGCTGCTGCTGGATTATCTCTGCAGCCAGCGGCAGCGTCACGGCACCCTGCCTGCTGACCCGGTGCTGGTTAAAACAGTGGTCACGGTCGATATGGCGGAAAAAATAGCGGCGCATTACGGCCTTTCCACAATTAACGTATTGACCGGTTTTAAATTTATCGGCGAGAAGATCGGTCAGCTGGAGGCTGCCGGAGAAGCGGACCGGTATGTCTTCGGGTTTGAAGAATCCTACGGCTATCTTTCCGGCGGTTATGTGCGGGATAAGGATGGCGTAGGTGCGGCGTTCCTGATTTGTGAGATGTTTGCCTTTTATCGGGCGCAGGGGGTCAGTCTTGTGCAAAAGCTGGCACAGCTGTACCAAAGCTACGGCAGTTGTATCAACACCCTGCACTCTTACGCGTTTGAAGGGGCTGCCGGGTTTACCAAAATGCAGCAGCTGATGGCGCTTTTGCGTGCCCGCGCCGTGGCGGGCGGTAAGCTTGCCGGACACGGGATCATGACCGTGACCGACTATGCCCCCGGTATTGAGGGGCTGCCGCCGTCTGATGTGCTGAAGATCCGGTTTGCCGATGACTGCTCTATGGTAGTGCGTCCCAGCGGCACCGAGCCCAAGCTGAAGCTATATCTTTCTGCTGTCCGCGCAAGCAGAGAGGATGCCGCAGCGATAAACACGGCGCTGAAAGCCGGTTTTGAGGCATTGGATGCGGCTTTGCCTGCCGCTGCCATCTGATATAAGGGGTGCCTTACAAAAAACAGAATACGGTATGCCTACGGTGTGTCGCAGCGAAAATGCGGCACGCCGTTTTCGCTTTTTAGAAAACAAACACAGGCCGGGAAAACATGCTCCCGACCTGTGAAGAATATCTGGTGTTTATGATATTGTCCGACTATCTATTATTCATCGTTCCGCGCAGACGGTGCAGATAATATGCAACCCGCTGCTCAGCTCAGTCCTTTGGCGTATCCTCCCCATCGGTTTTGGGTGCAGCCTGTAGCTTGCGATTCATACAAACCCTCCTTTTCCTTAGGTAAGGGGAACTGTCCGGGAAACTTCCCCGGCAAAGGCTGCTCAGCCCTTTGGCGTATCCTCCCCGCTATCCATAGGTTTGGCCTGCATTTTTCTTCTCATACAAAGCCTCCTGTTCTGCGAAAGGGTAATTGCCCGTCAAGGCCATCACGATAGATAAATCAGTTCATTGGACTGCCCTCCGACCGAATGTTGTTTGGCTGGATCTGATCACCTGACCAGAGCCTGTTCACCTTTCCATCGGCGTATCCTCTCTTTCCTTTGGTGCATCTATAATATACCACAATAAATAAACATTGTAAATAACTTTTGTAAAAAATTACAAAAACTTTTTCTTTTTTTAAAACACCATTTTTAACGGGGGGAGAAGGCCTTTAGACAGGCAATAAAATAGGCCGGGGACGGTATCCTCTACCGTAAAAAAGGGGCTGCGCAAAGTGAAATTCGCGCAGCCCCTTAATGCGTCTGTTGTGGGTACTTTCCGTGTGGAATACCGTTATTCAGAAAGCGGGTTTATCTGTTGACCGCGGAAACGGTTCTGTCCCGGTAGACCCAGTTGGTCACATTGCCGGAGGTATCCGTCACCTTGATATAAAATTCGTTCAGCTGGGTATCGGCAGTGAATACGGTGCCGGTGACCCATTTTTTGCCGTTCAGGCTGTACTGAACCTTTTTTACCCCGATATTCTGTGTTTCGGGCTTGAGGGTGTAGCGGTATCCGGCGGTCTTTTTTGCCCGGAAGAGGAAACCGCTGCGGGAGGTGACCGCTTTTTCGGTGACCTTTACGCCGGTAACCCTGCACACCGTTGCGTCCAAAGCACCGCATTTTTCGCATCGGCTCTCCACAAAATCGTGTTCCTCGGTGATCTCATCACCGCAGTGCCTGCAGGTTCCGGTGTGGGTACCGTCCTGGTTATCAAGCCAGTTGTAATCGTGTTCCTCGGCTGTGACCGACACAAGGGCGTTTACCTTGGTGCCGGAAATACCGAAAGCGCTGCCGTCATAGGTCAGATAATTCTTTGTGACCTTTGTGGTCGTAAAGCTCCAGAACAACACTCTGACCCGGGAAGTGGCCTTTACCTCGGTATACAGACCGCCGTCGTATTTCCAGGTGAACGGGTCTGCCTGGGTTTTGACCTCGCCGTGATCCAAAGCGAGATACCGATCGTTCTGCGCAAGCCGAAAACCGGTTTTGCTGCTGCCGGAGATGACAAACTCCTGGGTTTCCCGGTCATTCACGATCAGCAGCTGCGGCTCCTCGTCTGCCCTGACCTGCGCGGAATAGCTGCAGATGTTCTTGTAGAGCTTAATATACTTTGCTTCTTCGGCGCCGTTAACCTTACCGTCGTCATCCTGAACCGCCTCGATGGCGCTGCCGTCGTTGTTTTTGGATTGATTTGCCTTGACGGTAAAGTCCTTGGCGATCAGATTTTTCCCTGTTCCGACAAAGTACGCCGCCGTGTCGCCCTTTGCAATGACAACGGGATTGCCGCTGCCGGTAGAGGAAGTCGACGTCAGCAGCAGCTCAACGGGCTGCGGGGGCAGTTCTGCCGCGCCGTCCTGAATCAGGATATCGCCCGCCTCTGCGCGGATACCGTAGCCTGTGCCGACGGCAGTGACCTTGCCGCCGCGGATGATGATATCACCTGTCTGAGAGTTGATGCCGTTATCCTCTCCCGCATTGCCTGTTGCGGTTGCCTGGACAGTACCGTCGTTGATCTCCACATCACCCTTCGCCCAGATGCCTGCCGATTTGGACGAGATTTTGAGCTTGCCGCCGTCAATCACGACATTTTTTTGGACCAGAAGCGCAGTATGCTTTGCTGTAACGGTCAGCGCGGTTTCGTCATAGGTCAGCTCGCCGTTGACCGCCACCGCGTTTGCCGTTCCGTTTTCAGAATCGGCATTCACATTCAGCTTGTGGGCACCGCCGATCTCCAGTGAGCCGGCAGACCGGATCGCCGCGGCGGGTTCGGGCTCCGCGCCGGTATTGCGGATGGTGACCGAGCTATCTGCCTGGATGACCAGCTTTGCGCCGTCGCCGAGCACGATGGCGTCGGTGGCGTCTCCGGTAATATCCATGAACGCGCCGTTCAGGGTAAGGGTCTGGCTTTCCGCGTCCCATTGAACGCCGTCAGTTTCGTTGGCATAGACAGAAGCGTCGTTTCCGGCGGTGAAATCCAGCGGGGTGGTAATGACCGTTTTGCCGCTTGCCGTTTTCCATTTGGCGGTGTAGGTGGTACCGCATACAGCGTTTGCAGCGGCGGTCAGCTGGTTTCCGCCGTTGAACCAACCGGCAAAGTGATAGCTTCCGCTGCCGATTTCGTAGGAGGTACCCTTGGTGTAGTCTTCAAATTTACAGTCGGTATTGCCGAACGCGTTGTCAAAAAGAATCCGCGCATCAATTTTGGCATACTGACCGTCAAGATTGGTCAGCAGGGCAGTATCGTTGACAACCTGCGACCAAGCGGTACCGTCGTCGCTTTTGCCGATGTGGGCGCCCTGCGCGACAGTGATGTCATCGACGGTGACGGCGGGTACTTTATCAATGGCATTGGCGGTGACAATGCCGCCGCTTACATAAAAGCTGCCGGTCTTAATGCCGGAGGCAGAGCTGCCGGCGATGGCGTTGACTGTACCGCCGTCGACGGTGACATACCCGCCGGAACCGTAAGCGCCTGCACCGATGCCAGCGGCGCTGGCGCCGCCATTGGCGTTGACAACGCCGCCGTGGACGGTAATATTCATATCACCGGCGTCACATCTGCCGCCGATACCCGCGCCGCCGCCGTCCGCGCCATTCGCGCCGGTTGCCTGCAGCGCGCCGGCGGTTGACCCCTCGCTTTGGGCATAGACGGTCAGGCTTTTACTGTAGTTTACCTCTATGGCAGAACTGCCCTCCGCCGGCTGAGCGACGGTCAGGTCTTGCCGTCACAGAGGATCAGGTGGGTATCGCCGTCGATCTTGAGGTTTTTGCCCGCGCCATAGGTCAGGTTTTGGTTGACCAGATAAAATCCGTAGCTGATGGTCTCGGTATCCTCGGTCAAAATTTCATAGTCATCGGTGTAGCCCTGCACCGTTTTATTCTGCGCCGCGTCCCAGTAGAGATAGGGGACTGAGCTTGCCTGGGCAGTGTAGATTCGCACACATTTTTGACCCAGCGCGTCAGAGGCGTTTGCACATTTGACCGCGCCGCAGCCGGTATTGGTGCCTGCCCTGACCGAAAAGCCGGACGCCGGCGTCACCGTCAGGCTGCCCTGGCTTGCGGAGCCGGTGCCGCCGCCGATGCCGGAACCGTAGCTGCCAGTACCTGTTGTACCGCCGATGGCTGTAACCGTGCCGCCGGAAACGGTGACGCTGCCTCCGTCACGGTCAGTGCCGCTGCCGATACCGGCGCCGGCGGCATTGCCGTTACTTCCTCCGAGGGCAAATACGGTACCGCCGGTAACCGTTATCTCGGGCAGAATACTGTCGTCTCCGCCGCCGATACCGGCTGCTTCATTGCTACCTACCGCATAGACTAAGCCGCCGTTGACCGTGACACTGCCCGGGTCGGAGCCCCGGTTACATTTTCCTACGCCGATGCCGGGGTTTCCATCCTCGCCAAATGCCGCGACGGTACCGCCGTTGATAATGACCTCACCGCCGTGCCCGCTGTGGGCGACCCATTGGTCTATTTCTAAGGTCTCATAACCGGCGCCGCCGTTTTCTGAACAGGTGGCGTTGACAGTGCCGCCGTTGACAGTAATTTTACCGGCCTGGCCCCCGTTTTCCCGATCGCCGCCGATAGCCGCGCCTTGAGATCCTGCAACGGCAGTCAGCGTACCGGTGCCGCCGCTCTGGCCGTAAACGGTCAGGGAGTTATTTTTTGCTACGCCGATGGCGGCGTGGCCTCCCCCCGGACACTCCACAGTCAGGGTCGCGCCGTCCTTTAAGATCAGGTACGCGTCGCCGCTGACCTCGATCTGCTTTTGTTCTTCCGCGGTTCCGATGGTCACATCTGCTGTGACCACGTACCACTTGCCGTCTTCAAATTGGGTGGTATCCTCCGTTACGACCGTATAATCGGTCACGGTGTCCTCCTCAAATTTTAAAAGGCCGCTCTCAGGTTCATTTTGGGTATTGTATACCGGCTTTTGGTACGGGATGCTCTCCGCCGCGCTTACCGTGATCTCAAACGCCGGAACCAGCGAGAAGACCATGGCCAAAGCCAAAAGGGTACACAGAACTCGTTTTTTCATAGACAGTTTTTCCTTTCCTATAAAGTAGACATTTTGGTTCAGCTGTGGGCTGACAGCCGGTATGTCACCTGCATTTTAACAGATATCCTTTCATTTTCGGTTGATACATAAAAAATAGTTATGTAGTTATGTTATGAAAAAAACATATAAAAACGGGGCTGCGCAAAATGAAGTTCGCGCAGCCCCGTGGGTTTTACAGGTACGGTTACAGTGTCACATCAAAATACAGGATGGTGTGGCGGTTATGCTCTATGACAAACCGCAGGTGACCATCCTCATAAAAGCCGTCGGAATAGCTGTACTGACTGGGGAAATCCGAAGCAGCCCCTATATTTTGCGGTCAAAAATCCGTCAATAAAAAGCCCATATACATGGGCAGCGTCAGGATTTGTCCGTTTCTGCCGATGTTATAATCGCCCAGCTTGATCGCCTGTGCAACATGATATTTTTCCGGATGATTCAAAACTGTTTTGGTGCTTTTCACATTTCCGGTGGTTGCCTTTGCTTCCAATAGGACACAGCCGCTCCGCCAACGAAGAATGAAATCAATCTCCAGACCGCTGTCTTTATGGTAGTAGTAAAGTTTGCGTCCCATTTTTGTTAAAAAGTCAGCTACCAGGTTTTCAAAAACGGCACCTTTGTAGCCGTACAGATTACCCTGCAGAATATCAGCTTGGGTGCCGTCCTCCAACATACTGACAAACAAGCCCATATCCTGCATATATACCTTAAAACAATCCTCTGTTGCATTACCGTCCAGTGGCAGTTCCGGAATATTCATATTGTAACAACGCCGAATGATACCGGCATCTTCTATCCATTGTAAACAACCGGCATACCTGGCTGCGGTGGATCCTTTTTGCACAACGGAATACTGAAATTTTTTATTTTCTTTGCTCAGTTGCCTCGGTATCGAAGCAAAGCACTGTTTAATATTGGCTTTATCCTGACCAACTGCATATTTTACCATGTCATCCTCATAGGAACGGACGATATCACGCTGAATCTGTAATACCAGATTCAGTTGTCTGGTAACCACAAATGTTTGTACCGCATCCGGCATGCCTCCGACAACCGCATACTGCAGCATACGCTCCCGCATCATTTTGTGCAGTGCTTCCGGAATCGGTGATTCCTCTTGCAGATGCCTTTTCAGTTCCTGTATTACCAACGCCGGAACACCGGTTGCCCATAGAAATTCTTCAAAATCCAAAGGATACATATCTAAAACCGTTTCATATCCAACAGGAATGGATTTTGGTTCTTTTCCGTATCCTTTTACCCCTAATAGGGAACCGGTACCAATCACATCAAACCGGCCGTCCAAATGGAAAAATTTCAGTGCCGTTCTGGCCTGAGGACATTCCTGAATTTCATCAAGAATCACCACGGTATTGCCCGGTTCAAATACAGCATCCGGCTGCATCGCGGTTATCATCATGATAAAATAATTCACATCCATGGAGTCTGAAAAAATGGCTGCGTATGCCGGTGTTTCAAAAAAGTTCAGATAAATAACATGCGCATAGTTTTTTTCGGCAAATACCTTAACCGAGTATGTTTTACCGCATTGTCTGCAACCTTTTACAATCAACGGCTTATGACTGGGCAGGTTTTTCCATTCTTCCAAAGCTTTTTCTATCTTTCGCTGCAGCATAGAGCACCTCCCGATACATTTCTGCTCTAATCATACACCCGGAAGAAATATTTTTCAAGGGACTTTTCGCCAAATGACAAACTTTTTCAAGGGACTTTTCTACAGAATTCTCATATTTTTCAAGTGACTTTTCAGATTTCCGACAATTAAAATACAAAAAGGCTTATTATAATGAACAGAGACGAAAGTCAAAAAGACAATCGTCTCTGTTTTTCGGTAACGATTACAGTGTCACATCAAAATACAGTATGGTGTGGCGGTTATGCTCTATGACAAACCGCAGGTGGCCATCCTCATAAAAGCCGTCGGAATAGCTGTACTGACCGGGGAAATCGGTCAGGCGGATTTTTTGGCTGAAGGTTTGCAGACCGTCCTCACTGATCCACAGCTCATAAGGGTTGCGGGCGGTATGGCTGGGTGTATGCAGCAGGGCGATACGGCTCTTGTCCAGCGGAATCAGCAAAGGCTTGTTGCCGGGGTTGGGGATATCTGTTTGGGTCACCTCTCCCCAGGTGTTGCCCCCGTCCGTGCTTTCGCACCGATACAGCCACCCGGTAAGGTCATGTCGCAGCAGCATGACAAAATGGCCGGGCTGCGTTTCCGCTACGGTGGTTTCTGCCCAGATCCAGTTTTTGGCAAGGCTTAATTTACAGGCGGGCTTGTCGGTCCAGGTTTTGCCGCCGTCCCGGCTCTCCATCAAGCCGCAGACGCATGCCGGCGTATTCCGGTAACAAAAAACGCTTTCCTGTTCTGTAGAAGGGTTCGGCAAAGCAGTGGTGGGATAAGCGTGATACGGAATCAGCAATCTGCCGTCGGTTGACCGGAACATTTTACGGATAAAGGCATAGTTGGAAAAGCAGGGGCTGACCCCGCCGTCCTGCCAGGTGTAGCCGTTATCCCTGCTTTTTACGGTACGGCAGTTCCAATCGGCGAAGCGGCCGGTGTGCACAGTCAGAAAAGCGGTGATCTCATTGTCCAGAACCGTCATACCGGTGCAGTAGACGGCATTTCCGTCCTCCGGATAGACGGATTGCTTTGCGCTCCAGCTTTTGCCGTTGTCCTTGCTGTGAAAGGCGTACTCCCGGTTTTCGGGGTGGGGTTCCGTGGGGCCGTCACACTGGCAAAGGCACAGCAGCTCACCGTTGGGTGTGCGCGTCAGCAGCGGCTCGCAGGCAAGGCTGTCGGTATGAATCTGCGTGATCTCAATGTTCATCCTCTTGTCTCCTTTTCAAATATATGCGGTTTTTTCAGCTGTTTTGCTGTTTCAGTGCTTTCATGCCGTTGATCAGCAGGTTCAGCTCGCTGCCGATGCTGACCATGGCCACCCCCTGCTTTTTCGCGTGGTCCAGCAGAACTTTGTCTGCGGTAATGATACCGAAGGGCTTTCCGGCTGCGTGGGCGGTATTCGCAACCCGGGTGATACACTCGCAGATCAGCTGCTTGTTGCCGATGGCGTTCAGATCGCATGCCAGATCGTTGGGGCCGATAAATACCCCGTCCACACCCGGCACATCTAAAATATCCGGGGCATTATCCACCCCGGCGGCGGTCTCAAGTTGGGCGTAGATCTTCATCCGGGCGTTGGCGGCAGGCATATATTCTGCCAGCGGGGGCGGATTGTAGCCGGTGTGTGCCCGGGTGGTAGAGATGCCCCGCTTGCCGATGGGGGCATACTTTGCATATTCCACCACCCGGCGGATATCCTCGGCGGTATTGGTCATGGGCAGCAAAAAGCCATGCACCCCCATATCCGCCAGCTTGGTTACATTGGCACGGCTTGCGTCCCCGATGCGCACCACGGTATCAAACCCCAACAAATTGGCAGGGGTGATCAGGCTTGCCAGGGTGGTATAGTCAAATGCACCGTGCTCGCTGTCGATGATCATAAAATCCAGCCCGCAGTTTTGAGCGATGACGGAAAAGTTACTGAACGCGATCTCGGAAAGCATAATGCCCAATTTGGGCACTGCCTGTTGTGCCAACATCTTCAATCCCTCCGCTCCGATATTTCGCTCGATATATTCACATATATAGTCTTCGGAAAGTACTGCCTGCAGGGCAGGGAATACCGCCGCCGCCCCGCCGCCGCCAAACAGTATCTTCTTTTTTGCCGGCAGCTTTTGCAGGGCGTCCTGCAGCTGTTCCAGCAGCAGGGTCACCTTTTCCGGTTGTCGGTACAGGATATCGCCGCCCACCAGTCCGCTGACGGTATACAGCCGTAGCCCCGGCTGCAGATAGGGCCGCTTTTCGCCCCCTGCCGCAAGACCGGCCGGCGCGGTACAGCTTAGCTGGGTCGCGGTGCCGATATTGACAAGATAAGCATCCTGCTGCGCACCGCTGCCCAAAAAGCTGACCTGATGGTCGCCCACCGGGCAGAACACCGTCATGCCTTGATACTGCCCGACCGGCACCACCTGCCCGGTGACCCGGGGTAGCTGCAGATCTTCGGCAAAGGGGTTGGGCAGACCGCTGTCTGCATAAAACAGACCGCTGGGGCAGGCATCCGTAATATGGGTGACATTGTTCCCGGTTAACAAAAAAGAAAGGTACGAGCCCAGCGTGAAAAAGCATCCCTTTTGCCGGGGCGACAGCTTGGCAAGGGGCAGGTTGGCCTTCAGGGAAGTGCCGAACGAATCAAAATCTACCCTGCCAAAACGGTTCTGAGCAAGGTTGCCGCCGGTATCTCGCCAGGAGATGTATTCGCTCCACTCTCCCTCCGGGCTGCAAACAAGAAATCCGTGCATTTGTACCGAAAAAAAGACCCGGTCGCAGTCGGACTGCTCTGCCTGGCGCAGAATTAGCAGTACCGCGTCGGCAATTTCCCTGCGGGAGACCCGAAAGCGGGTGCCGTCGGCAATCAGCGGGGCAGGGAAAGGCAGCTTATCACTTTGCAGCAGCCGGTCGGCGCGGGTATCGTATATGCTGTATTTGATAAAGCTGCTGCCCACATCGATAAGGCAACTGATCAAAGCCGTTCACCGTCCTTATATTGGTTTACGAACTCAATCATAGCATAAAATTTTTGCAATTACCATTGCGGAAAAAACGATATATATTGCTTTTTCTGTTTTGATTGCGTATACTGAAAGCAAAGATTTTTACAAAGGGCAGGGGTGACTGCAAACGGTGAATAACCAAGAATATGTCCGGTATATCCGCTCGCCGGAGCTGACGGTCAAGTACGCCAATGGGATGCGGGATATTTTCGGCAGGGAGCTGCATACCTACCATGAAATTTTCTTTTTTATTCATGGGGATGCGGATTTTATCTTTAGCGAAGGCCGGGTACACCTACAGCCCGGTACGGCGGTGGTCATCCCGAAGGAGACCTTTCACCAGTTTATCAATAACGGCCCGGATACCGATTATTGCCGCTGCGTACTGAATTTTGACGCCGTCTCTCAGCTGGAAGGGCTGATTGCCCGCAAGCTGCGGCAGGTGCTGCTGATCTGCGCCGATTGGATGGAAGCGCTGTTCCGACAGATGGTGGATCTGTTTGCCGCAAGCTATAGCAAGGAGGATACCCTCATTCTGGTCAAGGCGCTGTTTGCCCGGTTGTTGGTAGAATTTGACGAAAGTCAGCCTTCCATTCAGCCGGACCGGTCGGTTCAGCCGCTGGCAAAGCAGGTGATGGACTATATCAACCAAAATATAACCCGACCTCTTACCGTGACAGCGCTTGCTGCGCGGTTTCACACCTCTCCCTCTCACCTGGCGCACCTGTTCCGACAGGAGTGGAATGTTTCGCCCCATCAGTATCTGCTGCAAAAACGGCTGACCATTGCCGCCAAACGGATCGCCGATGGGCAGGCAGCCACGGTTGCTGCCCGGGAGAGCGGTTTCGGGGATTATTCCAACTTTTATCGCCAGTATCTAAACCGGTTCGGCAGACCGCCGTCAAGGTAGCTATGGCTAAAAATGTTCGCTGCGGGGGGAGAAAAGAGGGTCGGTTTTTTCATTGCAAATATCGTTTAGCCCCCCTTGTTTTCTTTTGGCAGTATGCTACAATAAGAGCATGAAAAAGGGAAAAGGAGCGGCTGAAGAATATCCAAATATCACGAAGGATTCAGGAGGCTTTTACCATGGAAAAAACCTTACACGGTCTGCGGGTCGCCTATGAAAACTGGGAGCAGCCGGACCGGTTTGCCCAGCTGCTGCAGCTGCTGGAGCAGTACGATACCGGTATTACCCAGGTTGCGCTGTTTTCCTCATCGGTTCATTCCCCGCTGACCATGCCGGAGACCGCTCGCCGGGCGGCGATCATGCGGGACCGGCTTTGCGCCTTAAAACAAAAGGGGTATTCGGCGGGCATCAACATTTTAGCGACCATCGGCCACCACGAGGAGGATCTTCCCCACACGGTCGGCGCGCCCTACCGGCCTATGGTGGGCAGCAGCGGCAAGGTCAGCCACGCTACCTTTTGTATGAACGACCCGGTCTATCTGCGGGATTATGTGGCAGGGATCTACCGCATTTACGCCGAGGCGGTACCGGATTTTATCTGGGTGGATGACGATATCCGCTGCGGACATATGCCCATTGGGGACGGCTGCTTTTGCGATGACTGCATAGCCGATTTCAACACCCGTCACGGATACCGCTTTACCCGGGAAACCCTGTGTGAGGCGCTGGCGCAGGAGGGTGCCGACCCGGCGCAGATCACCCTGCGCAAGCGGTGGCTGGACAGGAACAGCGACGCCATCTGTGGGCTGTTCCGGGTGATCGGCAGCGCCGTGCGGGGGGTGGATGAGAAGATCACCCTGGGCTTTATGACCGGGGAGCGCTATTCGGAGGGGTACCAGTTTGCCCGGTATGCGGACGCGCTTTCCGACGGGGGAAGCCACCAAATCATGTGGCGACCGGGCGGCGGGGCGTACACCGATTACGCCTATGACGAGCTGGTGGAAAAATCGGAACAGATTGCCCGGCAAAACGCCTATCTGCCCCCGTATGTGACGGTTATCCTTTCCGAGATCGAGAATTTCCCATATAATCTGATCAAGAAAACGCCCAAATCCACCGCCCTTGAGGCGGCGCTGACCATGACGGTGGGCTGCACCGGCGCGGCATTCAATATTCTGCCATCTGAGACCGGTGAGCCGCTGCAGAACGCAGCACCTCACCTGGCTGCCATTGCGGCGCTGAAGCCCTTTTATCTGGGGTTGCAGCAGTGGTGTGCCGGGCTGACGCCGGTGGGCATCGGTACCGGCTGGCGTATTGACAGTGAGGCGACCCGGGGCTTTTTCCGGGGTACCGGTTGGGGGTACGGCAGTGTCGCGCGGGAGGTTTTCTCCTTTGGGCTGCCCCAGTCCTTTAGCAGGACAGGGGCGCTGGTTACCGTACTGATCGGCACCCAGGCGGCGGTGATGACAGATGATGAGATCCGGCAGCTGCTGTCCGGTGGCGTCTATCTGGACGCCGGGGCAGCGCAGTACCTGACAGATCGGGGCTTTGGCGGGGAAATCGGCTTTGCTGTGGATCGGTCGATCCCCGTGGACGCCCGGGAACGCTATACCGACGATCCGCTGAACGCGGGTATTACCGGTGGTCTGCGCAACTGCCGTCAGGCGTTTCACCCGGGGGATAGCGTGGCCATTATTCCGCAGGCGCCCGGCTGCCGGGTGTTGGCGGGGCTGGTGGACTACCACGGTCAGACGCTTGCCCCGTGTACGATGGGCGTGTTTGAAAACGCCTTGGGCGGCAGGGTCTGCGTTGCGGGATACTATCCCTTTAGCTGGGTGTCGGATTATTATAAGACCCTTCAGCTGAAGGCGGTATTTCTGTGGCTTTCCCGCAATACGCTTCCCGCGTTTGTACAAAGTTATTGCCGTATCCGCACAGTGGCTTTGCAGGGGGAGGGCAAAAGCTGTGTGACGGTATTCAATACGACCAATGATACCCAGCAGCAGCCGGAGATCATGCTGAAAACACAAAAGGAGACGGTATCGGTACTGACCGCCTATGCAGGGGAACAAAGTTTTTCTACTGTTCCGGCACGGGACGGTTATCGGGCACTGACCCTGCCGAAGCTTGATCCGTATGAGGGAGTTGTGATTCGCTTATGAAAATGACATTTTCACCCGGGGCCGGTTGGTCCCATACCATGCAGGATATTCTGCAAAGTCACGATGTGGTTTTTCGTGCCCCGGTGCCGGATCAAACTTACGGTCTGCCCATCGGCAACGGTGACAGCGGCTGCCTTTTGTGGTTTACCGACCAGTCCATCCGCATTGCGTTAAATAAGACCGACCTGTGGGATCTGACCACAAAGCAGCAACAAGCCACCTGCAGCACAGAGCCGGAGGACCGGACGGTCTGCCGCCATGGCGGGGAGCTGGTACTGGATTTTGGCTGCCCGATTTTTGAGACATTGTATCAAAACCGATTTGAGGCCCGGCTGAGCCTGTACGACGCCGTCGCCCGGGTGCAAAACAGCACCCCCTTTGGCGAAGTGGTGCTGTCTGCCTTTTCCGACGAACAGTCGGGTGTATCGGTGATTCAGACCCGGGTAAGCTATACCGAGGCGCTTTCGCTGCGGCTGACCCTGCAGCGGTTCGGCAGCCGATCCCTTTTCTTCTGGTACAATCACTTTTTGCCCGGCACGGATATCGGACTTTCCGGTACCGACACCGATTTCACCCCGGATACCCTGGTGCTGACCCAACAGCTAAACGGCAGCTGCTTTGCTGTGGCGGTAAAGCTGGAGACCGATACCCCTTTTACCATGACAAAAAACGGCAGCCATATTCTCCATGCCGCCACAGACCCTACCGACCAGCTGCAGCTGACGGCGTATGTGGCGGTCGCCACCGGCGGGGATACAGAGGAGGCACGGCGTCAGGCAATTTTGCTGACAGAAAAAGCCGCGGCATCCGGCGCCACGGCACTTTATCGGCAGCACGCCGCCAATTGGGCAGGGTTCTGGGCAAAATCCTTTGTATCCCTGCCCGCAGAAAACGATTTTCTGGAAAATCTCTGGTACCTGAACCTTTACTACGCCAACAGCGAGATGAAGGGAAAATCGCCTGCCCATTTCTGCAACGGCATCTGGGGCTTTTATCATGACTTTGTCCCCTGGAATCACTTTTTCCATTACAATATGCAGCTGGCGACCTTTCCGTTAGAGGCTGCCAACCATCCGGAGCTGCTGGAGACCTACTACGATTTCCGGGTGGCGCAGCTGCCCAGGGCCAAGGCCTTCGCAAAGGAGTTCAAGCACACCGACGGCGCGTTTTACGCGGATGTCTGCGACAAGGACGGTCGCAACGAGGTGGGTACTGTTGATAACTGCACCTGCGGGGCGCAGATCGCCATGTATCTGTACAACCATTACCTCTTTTCCGGCGATAAGAACTATCTGACCCAAAAAGCACTGCCGGTGATGGAGGAGGTGGGCAAATTCTATCTGGATGTTCTTCAGCAGGGGGAGGACGGCCTTTACCATATTCACGCGACCCAGGGGTACGAGGGTTCACCCCTGTTTGATGACAGCATCACCGATCTGGTCATGGTGCGGGTACTGTTTGCCGCGTTGGCGGCAGAGCTGCCCGAAGGACAGGCTGCGGTGTACCGGGACCGGCTGGCAAAGCTGACGCCCTATACCGAGACCGAGATGTTCCCCGAGGAGGTGCAGGACGGTGTATTTCTGCACGGCCTTGGCAAAGGGCTGCCCACCCGGGGCAACCGGGTATTGTCAGTGGGCAAACAGTGCGAGGACGGCCAATGGATCCGCCGCACCTTCGGTAAAGAGGAGCGGGACTGGTACGGCTTTCCGGATACCGAGATGGCGCCGGTTTTTCCGGCAGGACTGGTTGGCATAGGGGATAAGGATACCCCGATCTACGATGAGATCTACAACAGCCTTTGTCTACATCATCCGGCTGCCGAGGACGGGGAGGACGGCTATTGCATGGGCTGGTGCATGATGCCCATCTACCTTGCCCGAATGGGGCTGAGTGCGCTGCTGCAAAAGCAGCTTTACAATACCGTGTCCGCGTGGATGGTCTACCCTCAGGGCTTCGGGACCTACGGGCCGCAGTTCAATCATATCCAGATGCGGGACCGGTTTTGTAAAAATCAGGTCACTGTCTATGGGGACGGCGGCAAGCGTACCGTACCTGCCTGGAACTTCCGCCATTTTGACTATGAGACACTGCCTATTCTGGCGACGGCGATCAACGAAATGCTGCTGCAAAGCTACGACGGAACCCTGCGGCTGTTTGGGGCGGTTCCGGAAAACTATTCCTGTGCCTTTTCCTTGAAAGCGGCAGGCGGGTTTGAGGTGCATGCCGTTTACGAAAAAGGGCAGGCGGATGTATTTATCTACGCCGCCCGGGGCGGCAAGCTGACCGTATCCGTGGAAAATATCTGTCGCCCGGTCGTCTGTACAGATGGGGAAGGCGCGCCCCTTGGCACTGTCTGCCAAAATACCGTTACCGTGCCCCGGACCGGGGCAGGGCAGTGGGTACATATTACCGCTTCTGACAGCACGCTTTGCCGGGAACGGGACTATCAGAGAAACGAAGGAATAAAAACCATGGGTCGGGCGCAGCTTGGCACCTGGGAAGAATTCTGCTGACAGGAAGGGAATAACAGGATGAGTACGGAATTTTTATACGATATCGGTCAAAAGACCGGCCCTGCGCCGGTGATCAAGAAACTGGGCGCTCTGCGGCTGGGGATGGAGCAGACGCCGGTGCTTTTTTGCGGTCAGCCGGTTATGGTCGAAAGCATGGTTGCGGATGAGGTTTGCCCGGATCAGTATATCCGCTGCCGCAATCTGCAGACAGGGGCAATCTCTGAGCCGTTCGGTATCCACTACTATTTTGCCTCGGCATTTGTGACCGAAAAGACCCTGTACGTGTTTGCCACCTCCACACTGGATGACCGCCCCATGACCATGTACCAGACTGACAACGCCGAAGCCTGGCATGACCCCCGGGGTGGCCACACGGTGCGGATGTTCCGGACACAGGACCTTATCCATTGGACGGAAAAGGATATTATCACCTGCCCTGACCGGCGGCTGTGGAATACCTCGGTATGCAGGGGGGACGGCTGCTATATGATGGCCATTGAGGTCAGCGGTATGGATGGACAGTCGGATATCCCGCAGATCGGGGTGGGGTTCACCACCTTTTTTGCCCGTTCTAATGATATGGAAAACTGGGAATGCCTGCCGGATGACGCCAGCTACACCGCTGCCCGGTACAATGCCTGCCCGGCGCTGCGGTATGCCAACGGCTGGTACTATATGATTTGTCTGGAGGCGCTGCCCTGCGCCCGGTACGCACCGTATATCTACCGCACCCGCAATTTTTACGACTGGCAGGTGGGTTTTCATAACCCTATCATGATGTGGAGCGACGAGGACCGCACCCCTGCCCCCGGCAGCAGCTTTACCCCGGAGCAGCTGACCCTGCTGCAGACCGGGTTAAACATTAACTGCTCTGATATCGATCTGCTTGAGCAGGAGGGCAAGACCCACATCTACTATGCCAACGGTGACCAGATGACCTACTCCTTTTTGTGCGAGGCGGTTTATGACGGCCCGATGACCCAATTTTTAGAGCATTTCTTCCGCTGAGCGCAGGCATCCGGTCAGCATATCTGTTGCGGATCGACAGACGGAGCGTGATTTCTCTGACCGTGTAATATATTCCGCAGCCAGGAAGAAGTTCTTCAAATCTCTTTCATCCATTTCATTTAAAGACCGTCCGGATTGCGGCAGAAATCATCAGGAATTTCTGCCGTTTTTTCGATGACCACTGCCATAGAGCGCATTTCCCGGTGCCGCTGCTCTGCCAAAGCCTTGGGGTAGGATATCACGCCATGACCGTTCCACGGGTCGTTGAAGATATAGTTGCCCTGTTCGGCGCCCACCAGCAGCATACAGTGTTCATTGGAAAGCCAGCAAAACCGGTTGTCAGTGCCTTCTATCTGCCATTCCGGCCCGGGGTAGGAGGGCAAAAGGTCAATGGTCGCCCAGTAAAGCACCGGCATACCGGCTGCAAGGTAGGTTTGTACTAGCTGCGGAGTGGAAAGGGCAGAAACCTCCCTTGCCCGGATGGACAGTCTCTTTTGAGCGGCAATCCGGTTGACGGTATCCACAATCACCCCGGCGTAGCAGCCAAAGGAATCGGCGTCGTAGGGGGAGCCGATAAAATATCTGTCAGGGTCGGCGCCAAGGGTTTTTCCGTCCCGTTGAGTTAGTGCTTTTCGCGGCAAAAACGAGATAAACTCCTCTACGCCGATATCCAGCTGCAGATATTGCAGCAGCATGACGGTACTGACACTTTCGCAGCCGGTGGGCCAGGCGGGCATCTGGTTGATATAGGGAACCTTACAAAGCATGATTATTTGACCCCTTTCTTGATCGGAACGACCGGAAGTGTATATAATATTATACATATTAATGGGAATTGTCAATCTGTTCAGATGGAAAGTCCGGATTTTCAATTGCAATTCAGACCCATTTATGTTATATAAAAAGTAGCTTTATTAAGGAGGAGAAGGTCATGCTGTATGTGACAGGCGATCTGCACGGAGATACCCTCAGATGGAAGGAGCAGCTGCATCCGGTACTGCAGCCCGGAGACAGTATTTTTATTACCGGCGATCTGGGGCTGGTTTTTCGGGCAAACCAAAGGGAAGAACAGTTTTTAGACTGGTTGGGCGAGCAGGAGTATCAGCTGCTGTTTGTGGACGGCAACCATGAAAATTTTGCGAAGCTGCAGGAATATCCGGTGGAGCAGTGGAACGGCGGCCGGGTGAGAAGGCTTCGGCACAATGTGCTTCAGCTGCTGCGGGGCGAGGTGTTTTGTATAGAGGGTAAAACGTTTTTTACCTTTGGAGGCGGTTTTTCCATTGACTGCGCATTTCGCACACCCGGTATTTCCTGGTGGCCGCAGGAGATGCCGACCCCGCAGGAATATCAGAACGCATGGGATAACCTGCAAAGGGCGGATAACCGGGTGGATTTTATCCTGACCCACACCGCGCCGTCCGAGACAGTTTACTATCTTTCGACCGTTCGCCAGTTTGGCATTAAGAGCGTGGTGCCGGAGGAGCTTCCGCTGACCACCTTTTTGGATCAGATACAGCAATCTGTCCGCTACGGGCACTGGTATTTCGGGCATTTTCATGTAGACAGTCCGCTTTGGCGGAATCAGACCGCTTTGTATGAGACACTGCGCGAGCTGGAAACCGGCGAGCCGGTCGGTGAAGAATAATCGGAAAGACGGGGGACAAAGCTATGATGAAAAGTTTGATCGCTGCGGCGGAAAAAGGAAATGTGGAAGCGATGCTGGAGCTTGCAGACGCCTATGAGGACGGGCTGGAGCTTGCGCCGGATACCTTAAAAGCGGCCTATTGGTACCGGATGGCCTATGAAAGCCAGCCGGAAAACCCCCGGGCGCTGAACAATATGGGGCGCTGTGCGGAGTATGGGTACGGCGGCCCGGCAGACCCGGTGGCAGCCATGCAGTATTACCGTAAGGCGGCCGTGCTGGGCTACAGCTGCGGTCAGTACAATTACGCCTACGGCCTGCGCCAGCGGGGGGATGAGCTGTGTCTTTACTGGTACGAAAAAGCTTATGAGAACGGTTCCTCCCAGGCAGCGATAGAGATGGGCGAGATCTTCCTTTCCGGTGAGCTGGGTCAAAAGGATGAGGGAAAGGGCATCCGGTATCTGTGGCGTGCTATCGATATGGAAAACCCGGATGCGCT
This sequence comes from Faecalibacterium sp. UBA1762, assembly GCA_002314755.1. Taxonomy (GTDB): domain Bacteria; phylum Bacillota; class Clostridia; order Oscillospirales; family Ruminococcaceae; genus UBA1762. Next base: position 46,550 of record DCHC01000042.1, read on the forward strand.
GGTTACCATGGGCCGGTTTTATCTGTTTTCTGACGGAGAAAACGCAGACTACGACCGGGGAATACAGCTTTTGTCTCGCGCAGCGGAAAAGGGCAGTGCCCAGGCGGCAGAGATTCTTGCTGCGGCTGCGGCAGACGGGTCACCGGTGTAAAAGAAAAGATTGCAGTACGGCAGTTGAAGGAGAAAAAGAATATGCGCATCTATCGGAATCAGTTGTTTGAAAGCCAGGTCTCCATGTCCCTTACCACCCCGGCAGAGCTTTGCGATATCAATCTGCTCCACCGAAACCGGCTGCCTGCCCGCGCGACCTTGAACCCGGCACAGAAACCCGGGATCAACTATCAAAACCGGCTGCAGTCCGACCGGATCCTCTCGCTGAACGGCAGCTATCGGTTTGCTCTTTTTTCTGATTATCCCCCTGAGCAGTTTGAGCAGCCCGGCTTTGACGACAGCGATTGGGATGATCTGGATGTCCCCTCTATGTGGCAGTACCGCGGCTATGGAGAGCCCACCTACCCCAATGTGGAATACGCTTTTCCCTTTACGCCGCCCAATATCTTCCGGGTCAACCCGGTGGGATGCTACCGCCGACGGTTTACGGTACATCGCAGGCCGCAGCTACCCCGGGCCATTTTACAGTTTGGCGGGGTGGACAGCGCCTTTTATGTCTATCTGAACGGGCAGTTTGTCGGCCTTTCCAAGGGCAGTCGCCTGCCTGCGGAATTTGATGTATCCGATCTGCTGCAGGAGGGGGAAAACCTGCTGGCGGTCAAGGTGTACACCTACTGTGACGGCTCCTATCTGGAAAACCAGGATATGCTGCTGGCAAGCGGAATTTTTCGGGATGTCAGCCTGGTTTTTGCACCGGAGTGCGCCGTGTGGGATCTGTCCCTCACCACCGATATGCAGCACCTGTACTGCGGCGTGCAGCTGTTCGACCCCTCTCAGAACGCCCGGGTTCGGCTTACGCTGGACGGCAAAACCGTGACGCTGCCGGTTGAAAACGGCAGGCTGGAGACGGTGCTCACGCCGGAAAATATCCGGCTTTGGAACGCGGAGCAGCCGGAGTTGTACGATTTTACGCTGGAGCTGCTGCAGGCAGACGCTTTGCAGGAGGTCCATTTCAAACGTATCGGCTTTTGCGAAAGCAGGGTGGAGGGAGTTCACCTGCTGCAAAACGGAAAGCCTATTCTGCTCAAGGGCATCAACCGGCACGAAAACGATCCGGACAACGGCCGTGCTATCTCGATAGAGCAGATCCGCGCCGATCTGCAGCTGATCAAAGCCCATAATATCAACGCCATCCGCACCTCTCATTACCCCAATAACCCGGCATTTTACGAAATCTGCAGCGAACTGGGCATCTATGTCATGGACGAGGCGGATTTGGAAACCCACGGTGCCTATATTACCGGCGATCAGGGGTACCTGTCTAAGCAGCCGGAATGGCTGGTCGCCTACTTTGACCGGGTGAAACGGATGGTGGAGCGGGATAAAAACGAGACCTGTATCAATATCTGGTCGGTGGGCAACGAGTACGGCGAGGGGGTCAATTCCGATGCCTGCGCCGGATATCTGCGGGGGCTGCCCCGGCCTAAGCCGGTGATGTTCAGCGCTTCCCCCGCGGAGAAGAGCGATTTTATCCAGTCCGGTTACCTCAATGTCGCCAACACACAACAGCTGCTGCAGCAGCTGGAAAACCAAAAAGCACCTATTATGCTGGTAGAGTATGCTCACGCGATGGGCAACAGCCCGGGCAACCTTGCTAATTTATGGGATGTCGTGCTGAGCAATGACGCCTATGTGGGCGGCTATGTCTGGGAATTTCGCAGCCACGGCAAGCGCCGCCGCAACCCGGACGGCAGTGCGGACTATCTGTACGGCGGGGATTTTCACGATGATAACCACTGGTCCAATTTTACATTGGACGGTTATCTGACCAGTGACAGTACCCCCAAGCCCACCTTCCGGGAGCTGAAAATGGTTTACGCCCCGGTAAGGTTTGGGTATGAAAACGGGCAGCTGACCCTGCACAGCCTGCGTGATTTTGCGCTTCTTTCTGATCTGACGCTGCATTTCAGTGTTTTGTGTGATGGCAAAACCGTTGCCTCCTGGCAGCTGCCTGCGCCGGCTGTGCCGCCCCGAACCACCGTGCAGCTGGCACTGCCTATACCGGAATATGTCGGCACCGAGCGGTTTTTGACTGTCTGTGCCCGATCCGGCGGCGAGACGGTTGCCTTGCAGCAGTTTACCCTGCCCGCAACCGGGGAACCGGCTTTCCTGAATACTGCGCCGGGCTATACCGGTCAGGTCACCCGGCAGGGAAATCATATCACCGTCAGCGGTGACAGGTTCCGGGTAGAGTTTGCTGACGGCGTGCCGGTTCGATACCAAAAGGACGGTCAGCTTTGGTTCGATGAGCCGATGAAATTTGTCACCTACCGTGCCGAGACGGATAACGACGGCATTGTCGGTGTTTTTCCTCGCTGGATTGGGGAGTGGGAGCGTGCCCGTCTGCATAAAATGCAGTTTTACTGCCGTGGGGTGACGGTAACGGAGGAAGCGGATCAGACCACACTTACCGTCCGGGGTACCCTGACTGCCGACCACTGTTATGACGGTTTTTCCGTTATGGCAGAATATACCGTCAGCCGACAGGGTCTGCTGCAGGTCATGCTGAATGTGTTGCCCTACGGGGCAATGCCCAAGCTGGAGCAGCCGGATGTGACCGTGCGCGGCGCCTGTCCCTATCGACTGCCCCGCTTTGGGGTCTGCTTTGCGGTAGATAAGCGTTGGGATCGGGTGCAGTGGTATGGCCGCGGCCCGGAGCAAAACTATCCGGACGCCGTTGCCGCCGCCCCAGTGGGGGTGTACTCTCTGCCGGTGGAAAAGCTGAACTTCGCCTTTGATGTGCCCCAGGAGACCGGTACCCGCACGGATACTCGGTACCTGCGGTTAGGCAATGACGCGGCTGCCCTTACCATATATGGCGCACCCACCTTTGCCTTCTCTGTTCACCCGTGGAAGCTGCAGGATCTGCGCGCGGCACGTCATCCGAGCGAGCTGAAGACTGCGGAGAAGAACTATCTGTATATTGATTACAAAATGCGGGCTTTGGGCAGCGCCTCCTGCGGACCTAACCCGGAGCCGGAGCTGGATTTTATCCCCCATGATTTCCGGTTTGTATTTGCTCTGCAGGCAGAGGAACCGGTATCCGAGCAGCCGCAGCTGGCGCATTGCAGGCTTACTCAGCAGACCGCAGCCCTTAGCGAGGGGTACGATTATCAGCCGCTGACCGCCCGGCGTAATGTGGTGGAATGTAACGAGGAATAAATACGGTTTGATCCGTCGGCACAGGGTCATTACAGGCTGCGCCGATGGAAGATAAAAGGAGCATTATGAATACCAACCAACTGCCAAAGGAAGAGTTCGTTTTTGGTGTAGCCTCCGCCGCTTTTCAGATCGAGGGCGCTGCCCGTGAGGATGGCAAGGGAGAATCCATCTGGGATGTGATGACCCATGAGCCCGGCAAGACCAAACGGGGAAACACCGGAGATATCACCTGTGACCACTACCACCGCTACCGGGAGGATGTCCGCCTGATGGCGCAGCTGGGGGTCACCGGGTACCGCTTTTCGGTATCCTGGTCCCGCGTTCTGCCAAACGGAACCGGTGAGGTAAACCGGGCAGGTATTGACTTTTACAGCAACCTGATCGACGAGCTGCTGCAAAACGGAATACAGCCTTATCTGACCCTCTACCACTGGGATCTGCCCCAAAAGCTGTTTGAAAAAGGCGGCTGGTTAAACCCGGATGCGCCGGAATGGTTTTATGAGTATGCGCGGCTGATCGGTCAACGGTTCGGCGACCGGGTCAGGTATTTTATTACCTTGAATGAGCCGAACAATGTCATTGAAGGCATGACCCAGGGGGGCGGCAACGCCCCGGCGTTGGCCTACACCGTGAAAGACCGCCTGACCGCGATACACAATCTGCTGAAAGCGCACGGCCGCGCCGTACAGGCCCTGCGGGAAACGGTTCCGGGGGCGTTGATCGGCATGGCGCCCTGCAGCGCAGTGCCCTGCCCGATAGATACGGATTTGGAAACGGTGGAGCAGGCGAGAAAGAGGTATTTCGCTACCGCCCCGAACGATCTGCTGGGCAGTGTCACTTTGTACAGTGACCCGATTTTTTTGGGGGATTACCCGAAGGAGTATTACGAATATTACCGGGGGCTCCATCCGGAAATCACCCCGGAGGATCGTAAGCTGATTTCCACCCCGGTGGATTTCTGCTACCAGAACATCTATGTCGGGTTCCCTTTGGACAGGGACGGTAAGGTCCCGGATATCGCTCTGCCGGAAAATATGCTGTCATGGCCGATCTGGCCGGAGGCTTTGTATTGGGGACCGAAGTTTTTGTACGAGCGGTACCAAAAGCCAATCATTATTACGGAAAACGGTCTGCCCAACGCAGATAACCTGTGCAAGGACGCAAAGGCACATGACCCGGAACGGATAGATTTTGTCCGCCGGTATACACAGCAGCTTTTCCTCGCCAGGGCAGAGGGTGTCGATATCCGCGGCTATTTTTACTGGTCCATACTGGATAATCTGGAGTGGGAGCTGGGCTTTGGCCCCCGTTTCGGTCTGATCCATGTGGATTTCCACACCCTGAAGCGTACCCCCAAGGATTCCTATTACGACTATCAAAAGCTGATCCAGGAGTATCGGAAACCGTGACGGCTCCCGACATACTATAAAAAGGTCCCCGCATCAGCGGGGACCTTTTTATAGCGCCGGGTTCGATTTCATTCCGTATGAAAATATTTATTCGGTCGATGCCGAAGGTACCGGGGGCTTTACTCTGCCTCCATCTGACGAAGATCGTACGGGGTCGCCTGATAGACATAGTAATTCAGCCAGTTTTGGTACAGCAGGCTTGCATGGCCGCGCCAGCGGATAAGGGGCATTTTTGTCACATCGTCACCCGGAAAATAGTTTGCCGGTACCCGGATGGGCAATCCCTTTGCCACATCCCGATCGTACTCTGCCTTCAGCGTCAGGGCATCATATTCGCTGTGCCCGGTCAAAAACACCTGCCGCCCGTCCCGGGTCGCCAGGGCGTAGACGCCGGCGTCAGGGGAGGACGCCAGAATTTCCAGCTCGGGATGCTTTTCAATATCCCGGCGCAGAACGGTGGTATGGCGGGAGTGGGGCACATAAAACTCCTCGTCAAAGCCTCGCAGCAGCATGGCTTTGTTTTGCTCCGCCCTATGGGGAAATACGCCGAACAGCTTTTCCGGTAGCTGCTGCTTGGGAATACCGTAGTGGTAGTATAGCGCCGCCTGCGCGCCCCAGCAGATATGTATCGTGGAAAAGACATGGGTCTTGCTCCATTCCATGATCCGGCAAAGCTCCGGCCAATACTCGACCTCTTCAAAGGGCAGCATTTCTACCGGGGCGCCGGTGATGATCAGACCGTCAAAGTTACGGTCCTTCACACGGTCAAAGGTGGTATAGAATTTGAGCATGTGCTCTTCCGAGGTGTTTTTCGCGCGGTAGGTGTCGGTCTGCATCAGCTCTAACTCCACCTGAAGAGGGGAGTTGCTCAGCAGCCTTGCAAACTGGGTTTCGGTGGTTATTTTGGTCGGCATCAGGTTGAGCAGCAGAATCTGTAAAGGCCGGATATCCTGCGTCGCGGCACGGGATTCCTTCATCAAAAAGATGTTTTCATCGGTGAGCGTTTTTTCTGCAGGCAAACCGTTGGGTATCTTAATGGGCATTTCTTTCCTCCTTAACCGAAGGCTTGTTCAATATCTGCAATCAGATCGGCGGCATCCTCTAACCCGCAGGAGTAGCGTACCAGGTCAGGGGAGACACCGGCGGCTGCCAACTCGGCATCGGTCATCTGACGGTGGGTCGCGCTGGCAGGGTGCAGGCAGCAGGTGTGGGCATCGGCAACATGGGTTTCAATGGCGGCGACCCGCAGCTTGCCCATAAAGGCCTCCGCGGCGGCCCGTCCGCCCTTGACCCCAAAGCTGACAACGCCGCAGCTGCCGTCCGGCAGGTATTTTTGGGCGCGTTCGTAGTATTTATCCCCCTCCAAACCGGGGTACTGTACCCAGCTGACATACGGGTGGTTTTTCAGATACCGGGCGACGGCAAGGGCGTTTTCGCAGTGGCGTTTAACCCGGACATGCAGGCTTTCCAGCCCGAGGTTCAGATAGAAAGCGTTTTGCGGGGCCTGTACAGAGCCAAAATCGCGCATAAGCTGGGCGGTGGCCTTATTGATATACGCGCCGGATAGTCCGAACCGCTCGGTGTAGGTCACACCGTGATAGCTGTCGTCCGGCTTGCACAGACCAGGGAATTTATCCGGGTATTTTGTCCAGTCAAACTTGCCGGAATCCACAATACAGCCGCCTAAGGCAGCGCCGTGCCCCTCCATATATTTAGTGGTGGAGTGGGTGACGATATCCGCGCCCCACTCAAAGGGACGGCAGTTGATGGGGGTCGCAAAGGTGTTATCCACGATCAGCGGCACGCCGTGAGCATGGGCGACCCGGGCAAATTTTTCAATATCCAGTACCGTCAGGGCGGGGTTTGCAATGGTCTCGCCGAACACGGCCTTGGTGTTGGGGCGGAATGCGGCGTGCAGCTCCTCCTCCGTGCAGTCGGGGGAGACAAAGGTAAACGCAATGCCCATACGGCGCATGGTCACCGCAAACAGATTGTAGCTGCCCCCGTAAATACTGGAGGAGCTGACCACATGGTCGCCGCAGGAGGCAATGTTAAAAACACTGTAAAAGGTGGCGGCCTGACCGGAGGAGGTCAGCATGGCGGCGGTACCGCCCTCCAGCTCCGCTATTTTTTTCGCGACAAGGTCGTTTGTAGGGTTTTGCAGGCGGGAATAGAAATATCCGTCTGCTTCCAGGTCAAAAAGCTTGCCCATATCGGCGCTGGAAGCATATTTGAAGGTAGTGGATTGCACAATGGGAATCTGTCGGGGTTCTCCGTTTTTGGGGGTATACCCGCCCTGCACACATTTGGTATTGATTTTCATCTCAATATCTCCTCCTATAGCCCGGCGGCGGAAGGCTTTTCCGCCACAGCTGTGTCAGCTTTTCAAGTTGAATGATACCGTAATGGTATACTAATATGTTTTATTTGTCAATGAAATTTTTCAATAACATTTTTCTTTATTGTACAACCTACATGACGCGGTCTGCCCCTTCTGTGGGTTTATTGACTTTGCCTGACAGGAGTGATACAATGAATAATAATCTATAGGTAACCTCTAAAAATTC
>DCHC01000048.1 GCA_002314755.1 Faecalibacterium sp. UBA1762
TTGAATTTTTAGAGGTTACCAAAAGTACAGGAAAAGGAAACTTTAAAAAGGACTTCTAAAAGGAGATAGAACGATGTTACTTACACCGGAACAAATTTATAGACACAATGCTTTTTGGGACAGAATCCCAACCGACCGGGCATTGATCAATGCGGTACATTGGAAGGGGGAGGGAACCTTTCCTGCGCCAAAATCGCTGCAGCAGCAATGGTTTGACCTGGAGTATCGGGAGAAGGCAAATCTGGCAGCACAAAGAAATACGGAGGTCTTTCTGGAGGGATTTCATTACGGCGATGCGATGTTTGGCCCGGGCAGTCTGGCAGCGGTCTTAACTGATTTTTACAAGCCCGGTCCGCAGACTATCTGGTTTGAAGATAATCCACCGTATATTACGGATTATAAAGATATACCGCAGTTGGTGTTGGACCCGAACAGTTCTATGTACCGTATGACGGATGAATTGACCGATCGGATGTTGACCCATAAGGATGAATTGGTTACTCTGATTACAGATATCGGCGGAACCTATGACATTTTGGCTTCTTTACGGGGAACCAATCAGCTGCTATATGATTTGTATGACCATCCGGATGAGGTCAAAGCCCTGCGAGATAAGGTTGCACCCCTGTGGGCGGAGTGGTTCCGCCATCTGTCCGAAAAACTGATTGCCGGGCAGGGCGGCATGACCAGTTGGCTGATGGTTTGGTCTGAGCTGCCGTTTTATCCGTTGCAGTGTGACTTCTGTGCCATGATTTCGCCGGAAATGTTTCAGGAATTTATCCTGCCGGACCTGAAAGAGCAAACCGAGTTGATGCCCCGATCCATCTATCATTTGGATGGACCGGGAGAGATCCGGCATTTGGATATGCTGCTGAGCTTGCCCAAATTAAACGCCATCCAGTGGGTGTCCGGTTCTGGGGCGCTGCCTTCTAGTGATCCCTGCTGGTATGAGCTGTTTAAGCGGATTCAGTCAGCAGGAAAAGGTCTGATCATCAATGAAATCATTCCACAAGATCGGTTGGAGGATTTCCTCCGTCATGTGGATCAGCGCGGTCTGTACATTGCAGTGGAAGCACGGGACGCCAGGGATGCCGAGGATATTGCTGCAATGTCCGTAAAGCTGAATAAAGAAAAAACGGTTTAAACGGCAGATGCCGAAACTAGATAAAGCAAGAAAAGAAAGGAAAAAGAAAAATGTATAACAGTATTCGACCCGGCCAGGTTTGGCTGGATACGGAAGGCAAGCGGATTCAAGCCCACGGCGGTTCTCTGTTTTTTGAAAACGGTAAGTATTACTGGTACGGTGAAAACAAGGAAAAAACCGATGGTATCAGTAAAATCTGGCACTGGGGCGTCCGGATGTACGAATCTACAGACCTGTACAACTGGAAGGACCTGGGTCTGATTATTCCGCCCGAGGTGGACAATCCCGAATCCTCCATTCATCCGGAATCCATGATGGACCGTCCCCATATCATCTACAATAAATTCACCAAGAAATATGTTTGCTGGCTGAAAATCATGCACCTTGACGGCTCTCAGACAGAGACCGTATTGACCGCCGATAAACTGACCGGACCCTATGCCAAAATCAAAGAAGGTTTGCGGCCTCTGAATATGAACGCTGGAGACTTTGATTTGGTGGTTGCTCCGGACGGCAAGGCATATTATTATTTTGAGCGGGTTCATTCCGAGACCATTTGCGCGGATCTGACGGCAGATTATACGGATGTTACCGGTTACTATTCCACCCATTTTCCTCATCCCTATCCGCCTTATGTGCGTGAGGCCACCTCTCACTTTGTGCATAACTTTAAGCATTATCTGCTGACCAGCGGAACCACCGGCTATTTTCCCAACCCCAGTGAGGTCGCTGTTGCCGATAGCTGGCACGGTCCCTATACGGTGCTGGGTGATCCTTGCCCCAATGATGAAAGCCAGACAACCTATCATTCTCAGGTTGCCAGTGTCTTTAAGGTGCCCGGCAAAAAGAATCTGTACATTGCATGCGGTGACCGTTGGCTGCCGGAGGCAATGGATGTAAAGTACGACGATGTCCGCCGTCGGTTTGAACAGGATTTCAATCCGGAAGTCACTGCGTACAAAGATGATCTTCCTCCGGTGGCGCCGCTGCCCAATGTGGTCAATCGCACCCAGATCTCTGACTATGTCTGGCTACCTTTGCGGTTTGAGGGCGATATGGTCTATTTGGATTGGAAGGACGAGTGGCGCATTGAGGATTACGATTGATAAAGACTGACTGCTAAGCGCAGATTCGCACAAGAGCTGCATCCGTTAGGTGGCAGCTCTTTTTGCTGAAGTGAAAAGTTTTTTCCACTCTGAAAAACGTGATTTGAGAAGTGGCGTTTACTCTTACAGAAGTAAGGATACGCTACTTTTCTCTTCACAAAAACGGAATTTACTGTTACACCATGATCACCAGACAGCGTTCTTTAGGCATTTCAGCCATGTTTTCAGGCATGGCAAACAAGCGGACTTTAGTCGGTATGTTTTAAAAAACAAAAAAACAAAAAAGCAACCGGGTCGGTATTTTTTTGTTGTATCCCTTATCTAACTGCGATATAATAATAAAGAATATGGGTAAAGGGCAGCTGCAAAAAAAGGCCGATTTGCTGAAAACTGCCGCCAGACCCGGGAAAGTGCAGGTTTGAATCATGACCAGAGAGCATACCGATTATCAGCAGTTTTATAAGGATATCAAAGGGAAAAAAGTATCCATTATCGGCGCCGGTGTCAGCCACCGGGAGCTGATTCCGCTGTTTGCCAGGGCGGGAGCACAGGTGACCCTTTGCGATAAAAAAAATCCGGAGCAACTGGGAGAACTGTATACACAGCTACAGGAGCTGGGTGTAGGCTTTTCCCTTGGGGAGAGCTATCTGGACGGATTGCAGGGGGCGGATATGATTCTGCGCACCCCCGGCTTTGAGTACTATACCCCTGCGCTGCAGGCAGCAAAAGCGGCAGGAAGCGAGATCACCAGCGAGATGGAGCTGTTTTTCCGGTGCTGTCCCTGTCACATTTATGCCGTGACCGGCTCTGACGGCAAAACGACTACCACTACATTGATTGCCAAAATGCTGGAAGCAGCAGGAAAAAAGGTACATTTGGGTGGAAATATCGGTCGGGCGTTATTTCCCATCATAGGCGAGGTTCAGCCGCAGGACGCCGCTGTCGTCGAGCTTTCCAGCTTCCAGCTAATCAGTATGCGGCAAAGTCCGGAGGTTGCCGTGGTTACCAATGTGACCCCGAACCATCTGGACCATCACAAGGATATGCAGGAGTATATTGACGCCAAACGCAATATTTTACTTTATCAAAACAAGGCAAGCCGTACGGTTCTGGGGTATGAAAATGCGGTTACCCGCAGTATGCAAACCGATGTCAAGGGTACGCTGCGGTGGTTTAGCCGCCTTTCCAAGGTGGAAAACGGTGCCCATTTAAACGATGACGGAATACTTTGTCTAGTACATGACGCAAAGGAGCTGCCGGTCCTGGAGGCTGCCGACCTGTTGCTGCCCGGTCTACACAATGTGGAAAATGTCTTAACGGCAATGGCTGCCGTTGACGAAGATGTGCCGATTGAAATTATGGCAAAGGTAGCTTCTTCGTTTACAGGTGTGGAACACCGCATCGAGCCGGTACGTACCCTGGATGGGGTCAAATGGTTTAACGACAGTATCGCCTCTAGCCCCACCCGTACCATTGCCGGTCTGCGGTCTTTTACCCAAAAGCTGGTATTGATTGCCGGAGGCTATGACAAAAAGATCAGCTACGCGCCCCTTGCTCCGGAAATATTGGCCCATGTGCGGTTACTGATTCTGATGGGACCAACCGGTCCGATTATCGAAAAGGAACTGCGCGCCCTACCGGAGCTGGAAGCCAGTGGGCTGGTTATTCTGCACGCGGATAATATGGAGCAGGCGGTAAAGCTGGCAAGAGCGAACACTCACGCGGGGGATATTGTCACCCTGTCTCCGGCATCTGCAAGCTTTGATGCCTACCCCAATTTCGAGGTGCGCGGCAGACACTACAAGCAGTTGGTCAACGCCCTGTGATTGTCAGGGTACATTTGCCGGACAGACTGTTGACCGATGCAGTGGCAGTGTATCCCAGTGGAATTTCTGCGCTGGCTGCATGGCAGGGGTGTCAGAGCCCGGCCGGAGTATGGCTTACGCCGGGGGCGATATTGATCGCCGTGCAAGGGGTCGGTTGGCTGTTGCCAATTAACCGGGAGCTGTTTGACCGTTATATTCAGATTGCAGACGGTGCCAAAACGGCGACAGTTGCCCGGCATACGGATTATGCTGGATTGCGGATTACCTGTCGGTTTGCAGGGATACGAACCCTGTACCTGCCGATGGAAAAACGACTCAGATGGTTGCCGATGCTGATAGGGTCAAACCACTGGCGGGAATATATTGTCATGAGTTGGCGAGCGACTGCGGCTGACGGACAAAGGCCGGATTGTTATGCTGTGCGCGAGCAAACGGATTACCTGTCTGCTGTACGGCTGATCAGCGAAGCACTGCCTGCCGAACAAAGGGAACAAGGCTGGCAAAACCTGTATAGCCGACTGTGCCGGATGAGAAACCGGGCAGTTGGACAGGTGTTGGGGATAGGCGAACAGGAAAACCCGGTGGGGTGTCTCGTAATGGCCGGTCCCTTTGCAACGGAAAGCGGCCCGTTGACCTACCTCAGTGATCTGTTCGTGTTGCCTGCTGCCCGCCACAGTGGAAGAGGAAAGGCGCTGATGCAGGCGGCAATTCAAGTGATTGCAACCCGGCAAACGGAACCCGGAACGGAAGAAACGGCGTTGTTGCTGTGTCGTCGGGCATTGACGGGTTATTATCAAAAAATGGGCTTTATTCGTACCGGTAGCTGGCTGCGAACAGAGCTGAAGCAATAAGATAAACCGGATACAGAGTTGTCCGCGAGAATAAAACCGGAAAGGAAACAGATTTCTCATGATTGAGGATTATTTTGAACTTTCTCCCCGACTGTTGGAACTGGACAGACAGGTTCTGCAGGCGTGCCGTCCCCAATTTGCTGCCGTTGAGCAGATACGGGACGATAACCAGATGAAAATGCTGCGGGCGTTTACAGACTGTCATGTTTCGGCAGCCCACCTGCTGGGTACGACAGGCTACGGTTATGACGATATAGGTAGGGAAAAATTAGGTGAGGTATTTGCCCGGTTGACCGGCAGCGAGGATGCGCTGTTCCGTCCCCATCTGCTCAGTGGAACCCATGCGTTGACAGTCGCATTGTTCGGATTGCTGCGCCCCGGTGATACAATGCTTTGTGTTGTTGGCCAACCGTATGATACTCTTTGTACAGTAATCGGTTTGACTGACGAAAAGGGCAACGGTTCTCTGATGGATTTCGGGGTCAAATATGAGCAGGTGGACCTGATGCCGGACGGTCAACCGGATCTACCGGCAATTGCCGCGGCAGTGCCCGGCAAAAAAATATGTTACATTCAGCGCAGTCGGGGCTATTCCAGCCGCCCGGCGCTGACCTTGCAACAGATCGAAGCCATAGCCAAGACGGCCCATTCCGTCAGCCCGGATATTTGGGTGGTGGTGGATAACTGTTACGGAGAATTCACCCAGACCAAGGAGCCTACACAGGTGGGTGCCGATTTGATGGTCGGTTCACTGATCAAAAATCCCGGTGGCGGCATTGCGCCGACCGGGGGGTATATTGCGGGCAGACAACAGCTGGTTGAGCTATGCGCCCAACGTATGACCTGCCCCGGTACCGGCAGAGAGCTGGGCAGCACCCAGGATATTTTGCGGCAGATGTACTTAGGGCTGTACTTTGCACCCGGTGTCACCGCGGAAGCTTTAAAAACAGCGGTTTACGCTCAGTGTCTGTTTGAAAAGCTGGGTTATGGTGTAGTACCCAAATTTGACCAACCTCATAATGATATTGTCACCAGTATCCAGTGCGGCACCCCTGAGGAGCTGGTTGCTCTGTGCGGTGGCATTCAAAACGGCAGTCCGGTGGATAGCTTTGTTACGCCGGAGGCCTGCCCCATGCCCGGCTATGAGGACGCGGTGGTTATGGCAGCCGGTGCGTTCACTATGGGCAGTAGCATAGAGCTTTCCTGCGACGGGCCTCTGCGGGCGCCGTATACGGCTTTTCTGCAGGGCGGTTTGAACTTTGCTGCCTCCCGTGCGGCCCTGTTGATGGCAGCCGGACAGATGCAAAAAGAGTGAGAAAAGGGACGAAAAACGAACATAAAGAAAAAAGGAGAGAAGGAAGATGATTAAGGTTTCCCTGATTGCGCATACACCCAACCCGGAGCAGGTTGTGGCGGCAGCGGCTAAGCTATGTTACTCTGATGCCCACATTGAGGATCTGATGGAAAATCTCACCCCGGATAAGACACGGGAATTCTTGCAGAAATTAAACGATCTGGGTCATGCAAGCCCTACCGAACATGCCAGCTTTACCTTTGCAATCGAAGGGGTAAGCCGCACCCTGCTCGCACAGATTACCCGCCACCGAATTGCCTCTTTCAGCGTACAAAGCCAGCGGTATGTTCGTCTGGATGATTTTCGCTATGTGATTCCACCGGAAATCGAGGCGGTGCCGGAGGCGAAGCAGGCCTTTATTGAGTCCATGAATCAGGACGCCCAGCGGTATCTGGCTTTGGCACAGCAGCTGGAGGATGCTCACACAGCCAGGCTTATTGCAGAGGGCATGACTGAGAAAGCTGCCCGCACAAAAGCCTCCAAGCAGGCAAATGAAGATGCCCGTTTTGTATTGCCCAACGCCTGTGAGACCAAAATGATCATGACTATGAACGCCCGCAGTCTGCAGAATTTCTTTAATCTGCGCTGCTGCAATCGGGCACAGTGGGAAATTCGCGAGCTGGCAAAGCAGATGCTGGCGCTGGTGTACGGTGTAGCGCCTACCTTGTTTGCCGATGCCGGTCCCCGTTGCCGTAAGGGTGCCTGTCCGGAGGGCCGTATGTGTTGCGGTAAAGCTGCCGAGGTACGGGCAGAATATGACGAGCTGCTTGCAGGCATAGATGCCCGCAAGCAGTAAACGGATACAGATCAAATACCAAACAGATATCAGCAGAAAAGTCCGTCTTTTCGGGCTTTTCTGTTTTGGTGCATCCAAAAAGTTCTTGCACATTTCGCTGAATTTTGCTATACTGTTTTAGTGATTTTGACAAGTAAACCGATTTCGCAGGAAGCAGGAAAAATATATGGCCAGTTTGAAACAGGAAATTGAAAAACGTCGCACCTTTGCGATTATCTCTCACCCGGATGCCGGTAAAACGACCCTGACGGAAAAATTTCTTTTGTACGGCGGTGCAATCAACACTGCCGGTACGGTAAAAGGCAAGAAAAATTCCAAGCACGCGGTCTCGGACTGGATGGAGATTGAAAAACAGCGCGGTATTTCGGTTACCAGCTCTGTAATGCAGTTCGACTACGAGGGCTACAGCATCAATATACTGGATACCCCCGGACATCAGGACTTTTCGGAGGACACCTACCGCACCCTGATGGCTGCAGATAGCGCAGTTATGGTAATTGACGCAGCCAAGGGCGTAGAGACCCAGACCCGTAAGCTGTTTAAGGTTTGCGCCATGCGGCATATCCCTATCTTTACCTTTATCAATAAGCTGGACCGGGAGGCCCGCAGCCCCTACGAGCTGTTGGATCAGATCGAAAAAGAGATGGGGATCGGCACCTACCCGGTAAACTGGCCCATCGGATGCGGTAAGGATTTCAAAGGCGTTTACGACCGGGAGACACAGGATGTAATTGCTTTTACGGAATATCACAACGGCTCCAATAAGCTGACCGCAGTCCGCGGCCCGCTGACCGATCCGCAGATCGCCTCTCTGGTAGGTCCTTATCAGACCCAATCACTGAATGATGATATCGAGCTGTTGGATGGTGCCTCCTATGAATTCGATATGGAAAAGGTTTCCTGCGGAAAGCTCAGCCCGGTATTTTTTGGCTCGGCGCTGAGCAATTTCGGCGTAGAAGAGTTTTTGGAGCATTTTCTGAAGATGACTAACCCGCCACTGCCCCGCCAAAGTGATCTTGGGGTGGTGCAGCCGGATAATGAGGATTTCTCCGCCTTTATCTTTAAAATTCAGGCCAACATGAACAAGGCGCACCGTGACCGTATCGCCTTTGCCCGTATCTGCTCCGGCAGGTATGAAAAAGGCATGGAGGTGTACCATGTGCAGGGCGAAAAGGTGATTAAGCTGGCACAGTCTACCCAGATGATGGCAGATGAGCGACAGATTGTGGAGACCGCTTGGGCGGGTGATATTATCGGTCTGTTCGACCCGGGTATTTTCTCTATCGGCGATACCCTTTGCAACGCAAAACCGACTTTTCGGTTTGAGGGTATACCGACCTTTGCCCCCGAACATTTTGCACGTGTGGTACCTGTGGACAGCATGAAACGCAAACAGTTTGTCAAGGGTGTATCACAGATCGCCCGTGAGGGTGCAATTCAGATCTTCCGCGAGCTGAATACCGGTATGGAAGAGGTTATTGTGGGTGTTGTCGGCACCCTGCAGTTCGATGTGCTGGAGTTCCGCTTAAAAAGCGAATACAATGTGGATATCCGGATGGAGCGATTGCCCTATCAGTATATCCGCTGGGTGGAAAATGAGGATCTGGATGTGACCGCTTTAACCCTGACCAGCGACGCGCGACGGATCGAGGATCTGGACGGTCGTCGGCTGTTGCTATTTGTGAACAGCTGGAGTGTGGATTGGGTGCTGGAGCATAACAAAGGCCTGCAGTTGGCAGAATTCAGCAGAAATTAAACATAGCCCTCACATTTATTAATCGAGTAGGAGGTCATCCATTAT